>NZ_JBOBFT010000006.1:0-271478 GCF_050587525.1 Plantibacter lichenum
GCCGCCGCCCGTGCCGCGGCCACCGCCGCCGGTGATCTCACCGCGTTCGCCGCTCGCCCAGCGACGAACCGCTGTGCGATCTCGCCGGCGGCGTCGCGTGCACCCGCGGAGAACTCGCGCGCGCGAGCGATCGCATCGCGGGGCCGGTCATCGTCGGGCGCTTCGGCCTCGAACACCGGCAGAACCCGTTCGGCACAGTCCGCGGCCCAGGCGGCGACGATGCGGCGGTCTGCTTCACTCAACGACTGCGGGGAGACCATACCAGCAGTCTCGCACGACCCCTCTGGTGGACCACCGCCGAACAGATCGTCGGCACGCTCAGGCTCGATCGCGTAGAGCCGCGATCCCCGCGACGACGATGTCGAGCCCCAGCTCGAATCGAGTTCCGTAGTCGTGCACACCGATTCTGGCTGCGACGACCGGATGGCTGTCAGGCCGCCCTTCCACCGAGTCTCCGCGTCCGAGCTTCACCGAGACGTGCCCCACCACGAAGTCGTAGACGACGAAGAACGCGTAGGTCGCGGTCGCCGGATCGAGACCAGCCTCTTCCAGCACGGAGACGACACGATACATGAGCGCGTCCCCGCGGTCTGATCGCAGGGGCGAGTGCCTGGTGTGGAATTCGAGGACAAGCGGTTGCGACTGCAACACGTCCGCCGCGGTGTGCGCGAAGGCCCGGACGGTGCTCTCCCAGTCACCGGGACAGGACAGTCGCGCGGACCCCTCGTCGACGGCGTCGACCATGAGGAGGAAGCGCAGCCGGTCGAGGCTTCCGACCGCCCGCTTGACTGTATCGGGGGCGACCGCGAGCACCTGGCCGAGAGCACGGAAGGAGACGCTCTCCATGCCGGTCGCGTTCGCCATCGAGCGCGCCGCATCGAACACGACCACTTCGCTCAGCGCGCGAGGCCGCCCCCGCTTCCGTGGTTCCGTCATCCGTGCACTCCTCTAGCTCTCGCATCACACGCTCATTTTCATCTAAAATTCTAGCATCCAATCCTCTTAAACTCCTGCGGAATACGCGGCACTTCAAACAGACCGACATCCATACCCGGGCAGGCGATCCCGGATTTGTTTGGCACTTCGTCGTGAAATACCAGAGCCGTTATGGTTCAGGTGCGCCGTTGCAGAATTCAGGAACATCCGCACAATTCAGGACGATCTGAGCCGACGCGCCGCCCGATCGTCCTGAATTGCGCACCCGGTCCTGAATCGTGCAAGGACCCGATCCCGGCCACTTCACACCCGATCGCAGCATGCGGCCTCGCGGATGCACCCGTCCGCGAGCCCGCGCGCGAACACCCCTAGGAGCACGTCACATGCAGTTCAGTCCACCGCGGCAGCACCCGCGCCATTCCCGATCACTCCTCCCGTCGCGGCGCCTCATACGCCGAGTGGCGGGATGGTCCGCGACCGCCGCCGTCGCCACCCTGGCGGTCGGCATCGCACCACTTCCCGCCGCTGCCACCGCAGCCCCGCCGACCCCCAGCAGCATGGAGCCCGCCAACCACGCCGCGTCCGCCAGCGCTGCCGCACCCGCACCCGCACCCGCACCCGCACCCGTCGTCGGCTACTCCGGCGCGACCCCCTACGGCATCGCGGCAACACCCGACGGCAACACCTTCTACGTGACCGACTACGCCTCGAACAGCGTGTCGATCATCGATGCAGCATCGAACGCCGTGACGGGAACGGTGGAGGGGCTCACCGTCACCTCCCCGTACGACGTCGCGGTCTCCCCCGACGGGACGACTGCCTACGTGACGGGCGGCAACTCCGTGTCCGTCATCGACACGTCCACCAACTCCGAGGTGGGATCGGTCCAGTCCTACACGGGGTACGGGACGAACCGGCTCGCGTTCTCCCCCGACGGCGCGAAGGCGTACGTGGCCGACGGCTGGAACAGGACGCTGCACGTCATCGACACCACGACGCACACCGTGACGAGCCGGATCAGCGGGTTCGCCGGGTACATCCTGGGCGGAGTCGCCGTCTCACCGGACGGATCGCGCGTCTACGTCGCGAACCTCGGTTCGAACTCGGTCGTGGTCATCGACACCGCCACGAACCGGATGCTCGGCACGGTCTACTCCTACAACGGTCGCGGACCGCACGCGATCGTCTTCGCCCCTGACGGGCGCACCGCATTCGCGACGAACACGGAATCCGGCACCGTCTCCGTGATCGATGTCGAGACGAGCGCCGAGGTCTCGTCGTTCGCCGTCGGGAACCGGCCCACCGGGATCGCACTCTCGAAGGACGGCGCGTTCGCGTACGTGACGAATCTGATCGGAGGGACCGTGTCGATCATCGACACGGCGGCCCGCAGCGAGATCGGTGCGGTGCCGGGCTACGTCGGTTCCGGGCCGATCGGGATCGCGCTCACCTCCGACGACAGCGCAGCACTCGTCATTGAACGCCAGGGCAACGCGGTCACACGGGTATCGGTGTCCTCTCCCTCGGCGTCTGTCGCATCGATGTCCCCGTCGCGCGGGGCGATCAGCGGTGGGACGGCCGTCACCATCCTCGGCGAGCGCCTCATCGGGACCACCGCGGTGACCTTCGGCGACACCGCTGCCACGAACATCGCCGTCTCCGCCGACGGCACGACCCTGACCGCGACGGCTCCCGCCAACACTCAGGGGCCGGTCGATGTCGTCGTCCGACACTCTTCCGGCGACCTGGCGCTCGACGAACCCTTCCGCTACTTCACCGTTCCGGGGGCTCCGACGCGCGTCGCCGGCACCTCCCACGATGGCACGGTGGACATGACGTGGTCCGCCCCGGAGTCGGATGGCGGCGCGACGCTCACCGGGTACTCCGTGTGGCACGCGGCGGTCGGCGACGACGAGTGGACCCTCGCCGCGGAGACCGAGGCCCGGAGCGCCACGATCACCGGCCTGGACCCCGGCGCCGCCCACCGCTTCCGCGCCATCGCGCACAACGAGGCCGGCCCTGGCGAGCATGCTGAGATCCTGCTGCAGCCCGGTGCCGGCGTCGTGCCCCCGGGCCCGACTCCGACGACGGCCCCGGACACGGGAGCGGCCGCACGGTCTTCCTCCGCAGGCCTCGCTTCTACCGGATTCGATGCGCTCACCGCACTGCTCCTCATCGCGGGCACGCTCGTCCTCGGCGGCGCGGGCATCGCGCTCGGCGGAGGCATCCGTCGCAGACGCGGCACCGATCTCCTCAACAGGTAGTCGGATTCAGCCACGGACTGCTCCGCCGAGTCGGCATCGGCTCGGCGGAGCAGCGAGGAGACGTTCGCGTGCGGCGAGCGCATCGCGTCACATCGCGTCGCCGGTTCCTGGTGCACGATGCCGCCCGCACGGCTCCTCGCCCACTACGGTTGAGGTCGTCCCGCTGCGCGGCGGGGCCTCACCCGTACAGCGAAGGAGCACCACATGTCGGTCGGACTGTTGGCCGTCGTCGACGACATCCTCACGGCGGCGCTCAAGGCGAGCGCCAAGACCGCCGGTGTCGTCATCGACGATGCCGCCGTGACCCCGCAGTACGTCCAGGGCCTCACGCCGGCACGCGAACTGCCCGTCGTCTGGCGGATCTCCCTCGGGAGCCTCTTCAACAAGTTCGTCATCATCATCCCGGTCGCCCTGCTGCTCACGGCGTTCGCGCCCTGGGTGCTGCCGTTCCTCTTGATCATCGGCGGAACCTACCTGTGCTTCGAGGGCGCAGAGAAGGTCACCGAATGTTTCGGTGTGCACCACGCGGCCGATGAGACGGGGTCGCGCGACGAGAAGAAGCTCGTCTTCGGCGCGATCCGCACCGACCTCATCCTCAGCACCGAGATCATGCTCATCGCCCTGGCGAGCCTCGACCCCGACTTCGGGATCTGGCTGACGCTCGGCGCCCTCGCGGTGATCGCGCTCGCCATGACGGCGCTCGTCTACGGCGCCGTCGCCATCCTCGTCAAGATCGACGACATCGGGCTCCGCCTCATGAAGCACCCGACGAGACGCGTGCGACGCACGGGCGCGCGCATCGTGGCGTCCATGCCCGCCGTGTTCCGTGTCATCAGCATCGTGGGCACCGTCGCGATGCTGTGGGTCGGCGGACACCTCGTCATCGCCAACCTCGCGGAGACGTTCTGGACCGGCCCGTATGATCTCCTGCACGTCGTGACCCACGCGATCGAAGCGGCCGGTCCCGTCGTCGTCTGGCTCGCGGACACCGCAGTGTCGGCCGTCTTCGGGCTCGTGCTCGGCCTGCTGATCGTCGTGATCGTGACCGGGGTGAAGCGGCTCACCCACCGCGAACCGACGAGCGCCGACGCGCACTGAGCGACGCTGACCAGCTGACAGACGCTGGCTGACTGATCGACTGGCGGTCGGCCTCCTTGTCCGGGCTCAGTCCACGTACTTGTCGGCGCCGGACGTCGCCGCATCGGCCGCGACCGTCGGGTCGAGCACCTCGATCACGAGCGGTTCGGCGGTGGTTGCGGCAGCAGGAACGCTCCACACCCTCGCGGAAGCACCCACCCCGGGCACCTGCGACTGCAGCAACGGGCGCGTCGTCCGCGGGCGCCAGACACCCGCCACCGTGGCCCCGTCCTCGGTTCGCACCGTCAGCGTGAACTGGGACACCGATCCGTCCTCCGTCGTCCCGACACTCCGCGCGGAGACGACCCCCGAGCGTGCACGGACGGCGCCGAGCGTCTCCGTCCACCGCGCCGCAGCCCGCTCACGGTCGGCGCCGGATCGCACAGCTCCGAAGTAGGCGCCCCAGAGCGCGAGGCACAGTCCCCCGAGCATCACGGTGAAGAGCAGCGAGAACCACCAACCCGGCGTCGGATTCGTCCACAACGCGATGATGCTGGCGAGGCAGAGGATTGCGGCCACGCTCAGCACGAGCACGAGTGCGACCCGTGCGGAGGGTCCGAGTTTCCGCTTCACCCGCAACGAGGCAGGTGGGGCGGCCTCTCCCCAGTGCTGCAACAGGTGAACGACATGCCCTTCAGGGGAGGGCGCTGAACCCGACATACCTCGACCATAGACCGCTTCGGCCGCCGCCCGACAGTCGAATCCTCCGCGATCGATCACGCTCTTCAATTCGTCATCGGCCTCGGGTAGATTGCGGTCAGCGCTCGCACCTCGCGAGCATGCGCGAAAGGCTCGCCGATGTCGGACACCACCTGCCACATGTCGATCTCCTTGGACGGCTTCGTCGCCGGCCCGGCCCAGAGTCTGGAACAGGGGCTCGGGAGACGCGGTCAGGAACTGCATCGATGGCACATGGGCGATGCACGCGCCACCGAAGCGGACGACACCGCGGTCGGCTGGCTCATGCGACCTCGCGGAGCCTATGTGATGGGCCGCAACATGTTCGGTCCGATCCGCGGCGATTGGGACGAGGACTGGCGGGGATGGTGGGGGTCTGAGCCGCCGTACCATGCGCCGGTGTTCGTGCTCACGCATCACGCGCACGAGCCGATCGAGTTGGAGGGCGGCACGACCTTCCACTTCGTCACGGACGGGTTCGACGCCGCCTACGCGCTCGCACAGGAGGCCGCGGGCGATCGGGGCATCGACATCGCGGGCGGCGCCTCCACGGTCCGGCAGGCACTCGCGGCAGGCGTCATCGATGAGCTCACCCTCGACGTCGCTCCGGTGCTCCTCGGCTCCGGCGAGCGGATCTTCGGCGGCTCCGAGTCGTTCGAATTCGAGCCCGTCGAGGTCCTGCACTCACCGCTCGCCACGCACATCCGCTACCGCCGACGCAGCTGACCACTGCCGCCTGCCCCCTCCAGCGTCCCAGACCCACCTTCAGGGACCCCTGGCTCAAGGCGTTCGGTATGGTGGAGACTCCGTGAACAGGCCGAGAGGATGCCAGTGCTGACGAGCAACGAGTACTTCGCAGGTGCAGTGAAATCCATCGGTTTCACCATCGACTCCCCCGATGCCGCTTCGGCGAGCGTCGGCGTGATGGAGCCGGGCGAGTACACCTTCGGCACGGGCAAGGCCGAGGAGATGTCGGTCGTGAGCGGCGAGCTGCACGTGCTCCTGCCGTCAACCGACGTCTGGCAGCGCTTCTCCGCCGGCACGCGCTTCCACGTTCCAGGCGAGAGCAGCTTCCAGCTCCGGGTCGAGGTGCCGACGGCGTACCTCTGCCGCTACCTCGACGCCTGACCGGCTCCCTCGTCAGACGCGAGCTTCGGGTCGCTCAGGCTGGAGCCGAGACCGCGCCCGGATCGCAGCCGTACGCCCGGAGGAACGCGCGCACGCCTTCGACGATGAGCCGCTCCGCGTCCGGCTCGTCGCGCACGGCCGCCGCTGTCCCACCGATGCTCGCAGCGAACGGCGAGAGGGTCAGCGCCACGAAGTGATCGGCTGCCAGCCGCGCATCCGGCGCAACGAGCAGGCCCTGTCCGTCGAGTTCCGCGAACCGTTCCGCAACCGCTTCCTCCGGTTCCTGGAGGTCCCAGTGCTTCGCCCTCAGCTCGGGGACGTGCGTCGATTCAGTGGACACGAGTCGCATGAGCGCCGCGTAGTCGGGTGAGCCGATGGCGGACGTCGTGATGTCTCGGGCGAAGCCGATGAGCGACGCCTCGAGATCGTCGATGTCGGTGAGGTTCTCGGTGATCGCCGTCGAGACCGCCGCGCCGAGCGCGGCCACGGCCTGTTCGACGACGGAGATCAGCAGCGTCCGCTTGTCGCCGAAGTAGTCGTACACGGTGCGCTTCGAGACGCCTGCGGTCGCGGCGATGGCGTCGACGCTCGTGCGCTCGAAGCCGTCGGCGAGGAAGTGCTCACGGCCCGCAGTGAGGATCGCCTCGCGTTTCTGCGTGGATCCTTCGCGCAGGGTCTTGCCCGTCGAGGTGCTCGCCATGGGTCTCCTCCAGAGAGTTCCCCACAATCTTACTCACCGGTGTAGACAACTACACTGCACGGTGTAGTGTTGCAGCCATGACCTCGACATCACGCCAAACGCCGCCCCTTGCGCTCCCACCGACACCGGTCAGCTCACGCAGACTCAACCTCATCAGCCTGGTTCTCATGCTGGGCATGATCACGACGATCCTCGACACCACGATCGTGAACATCGCCCTCGATCACCTCCACACGGCGTTCCACGCCTCGGTCGCCCAGACCCAATGGGTGGCGACCGCCTACCTCCTCGCGTACGTCGCCGTCGTTCCCGTCTCCGGCTGGGCGTCGGAACGGTTCGGCGCGCGACGCGTCTGGATGGGGGCGGTCGCCGTCTTCCTCATCGGCTCGGTCCTCTGCGGGCTCGCCTGGGACCTGCCGTCGCTCATCGGCTTCCGCGTGCTCCAGGGCGTCGGCGGCGGGATGGTACTCCCCGTGACCATCACGATCCTGACGCGCGCGGCGGGCAAGGAGCGGATCGGCCGGGCGATCGCGACCATCGGTTTCGTCGCGCAGCTCGGCCCCATCCTCGGCCCGATCATCGGCGGATCACTCATCAGCTCGGTCGGCTGGCACTGGCTGTTCTTCGTCAACGTCCCGATCTGTCTCGCGGCACTCGTGCTCGCCCCGTTCTTCCTCCCGGTCGGTGAACGCAGCCGCACGCACTCGCTCGACGTGCTCGGCCTCGTGCTCCTGACCCCCGGCGTCGTGGCGGTCGCCTTCGGCGTCAGCCGCGCGGCAGGTACGGACGGATTCGCCGCCCTGGACGCGTGGGGTCCCCTCTCGGTCGGAGCCGCGCTCCTCGTGGCATTCGTCCTCTGGTCCGTGCGGGCGAAGCGTGCACCGCTCATCGATGTGCGGGTATTCACGCGCCGCAGTTTCGGCATCGGCGCCATCGTCACGTTCGTGAGCGGCTTCTCCATCTACGCCCTCATGTTCCTGCTGCCGCTCTTCTACCAACAGATCCGCGGCGAGTCCGTCCTCGCGACCGGCTTCCTCCTCATCCCCCAGGGTCTCGGCACCATGACGTTCGTGCTCATCAATCGCTTCCTCGCCGGACGCGTCGACACCCGCTTCGTGATCGCCGGCGGCGTGGTGCTCGCGATGGTCGGGACGCTGCCGTTCGCTCTCGCGGGGGCGTCGGGCGGCGATGTCCTGCTCCTCGCAGGACAGTTCCTGCAGGGCCTCGGGATGGCCGCGATCTCGCTGCCGATCATGACGCTCGCCTTCGCCAGCTTGAGCCACGCCGAGACGCCGCGCGGCAGTGCGGCGTTCAACCTCGTGAAGCAGGTCGGCGCACCCTTCGGCGTCACGGTCATCGCCGTGGTGCTGCAGAGCCACCTCGCCGGCGTGACGACGGCGGCTCAGGCGCTCGGCGCGTTCAACGCGACGTTCTGGTGGGTCCTCGGGCTGAGCGCGGTGCCGCTGCTGCTCGCCTTCCTCCTGCCGGCAACTCCTCGGCGGAAGGCCGTAGCAGGGCCGAACTCGCCGGCCACGACGGACGCGACGGCGGTCGAGGTCGTGTAGCGATCGCGGCGCAGAGGGTGCGGCGA
This sequence comes from Plantibacter lichenum, assembly GCF_050587525.1. Lineage (NCBI taxonomy): Bacteria > Bacillati > Actinomycetota > Actinomycetes > Micrococcales > Microbacteriaceae > Plantibacter > Plantibacter lichenum. The sequence continues at coordinate 8,435 of NZ_JBOBFT010000006.1, forward strand.
AACGGCCGCGGATTCGAACGCCAGAGTCCCCGCACGCGGACCGCGCCAAACGATGCCGGATCGACGCCACGTACACTGAGCGCATGCGCGAGGGGGCGGCAGGGGCGGACGCGGGTGCTGCGAGCCCGCCGCTTGAGGTCCTCCGCGTCCCGGCCTTCGCGCTCTTCTGGAGCGCCACGACGATCCGCGCCTTCGGAAGCGCGATCGCCGGCGTCGCCTTCCAGGTCCTGATCGTCACCGTCGTGAACGCGACACCGATCGAGATCAGCGTCCTGAGCGCGCTCGGCGTCGTCCCGTACCTCTTCTTCGGCTTGATCATCGGCGCGCTCATGGACCGGTGGCGGCGCCAACGCGCGCTCGTCGTCACCAGCATCGGACGAGTCGTCGTGCTCGCGGCGATCCCCGTGCTCCTCCTCACGGGGACGCTCACCTTCTGGTCGCTCGCGGCGGTCGTCCTGGCGCTCGGCGTGCTCACGCTCTTCGCCGATTCAGCCGCCCAACCGTTCCTTCCCCACATCGTCCCTCGAGGGTCGCTCGTCATGGCCAATGCGCGGCTCGGTCAGAGCGAGACCGTCGCTGGAACCGCCGGACCTGCGCTCGGCGGAGCCTTGCTGAACCTGATCGGCGCCCCACTGCTCTTCGTCTTCGAAGCGGCCGTGAACGCAGTGGCCGCCGTGCTGCAGTCCCGCATCGTGGTGCAGGAGACGAAGCCGGAACCCCGCGATCCGGGTCGCCACATCGGGCATGACATCGTCGAGGGGATGCGCTACACCTACCGGCACCGGACGCTGCGCCCACTCGCGCTCTCCGTCCACATCTGGTTCCTCGGCAACAGCATCGCGTCGACCGTCTTCGCGGTGTTCGTGCTGCGAGAGCTGGCCGTTCCCGCGTGGGCGTTCGGCGTCACACTCGCCTTCGGAGGCGTCGGGGGCTTCCTCGGAGCGGTGCTTGCTCCCCGGATCGGCGTGAGGCTCGGCGCAGGGCGGGCGATCCTCCTCGGCCGCGCACTCGTCATCGTCCCCTGGCTCATGCTCGCCCTCATGCCGCTCGACGCTTCGAGCAGCCTCGTCGTCCTCATCGCCGTGATCGCTGCCGCCCAGTTCCTCTACGGGCTCTCGATGGGCATCGAGGACGCGAACGACACCGGCTACCGTCAGGCCGTCGCGCCCGACGCGATCCAGGGCCGGATGAACTCGACCATCCGAACGATGAACCGGGTCGTGTTCTTCTTCGGCGCACTCCTCACCGGTGTCCTCGCGACCGTCTTCGGCTATCACGTCACACTGGCAGTCGCGGCGGCGGTCTTCACCGTCGCCGCGCTCGTCGTCGCCTGCTCGCCGCTCCGGAACGCCCGACACGAGGGCGCGGCGGACGAACCCGATCCGCGCTCGGAGTGAACGCGGACGCGCGACCCGTCCGAGAGCTCAACCACGCGTGGACGGTCATGGACGGTCAGAGACGGTCAGGGACGGTCCTCGTAGAGATCGCGCTGCTTGACGATCCGCTCCGGGTTCGCCGGGCGCATGCCGACGATGATCTTGCCCCTCGCGTGCAGCTTCTCGAGGTCCGCGAACGCATCGATGATGAGATCGAACGGGTAGAACGCGGACACGACCACGTGCAGCGCGTGATCCGCCGTGAAATCGGTGATCCGCTGCAACTGCTTCGTCGCGTGCACGGCGAACTCCTCCGTGGGAGCGATCGCCGCCAGCTCGATGGCCTTGCGGTCCTCACTCGACCGGTACTGCTGCGGAGCGACACCCAACTCGAACGCGAGCGGCTGCCCGTCCTGTCCGAAGTTGTCGATGAACGCCGTGACGCCGTTCGGTGCGAGCTTCCGGATCCGCTCCGCCATGCCGTCGCCGTAGACGACCGGTTCGACGCCCTGCTCACGGAGGAAGTCGTGATTGCGTTCGCCGCAGGTGCCGATCACGCGCACGCCGGCGAACTTCGCGAGTTGCGCCTCGATGTTGCCGACACCACCCGCCGCAGCTGAGATGACGAGGGTGTCGCCCGCTCCGAGGCGCAGACCGTCGAGGGTCTCCAGGGCCGTGATCCCAGCCAGGTACAGGCCGCCGGCCTCCTCCCAGTTCACACGCTTCGGCTTCCGCACGAGCGAGCCGGCCGGCACGACCACCTGGGTCGCGTGCGCACTGCGGACCGCGTGCCCGATGACCTCGTCGCCGCGCTTCCAACCGGACACTCCGGTCCCGACCTCGCGGATGAGCCCCGCGAAGTCACTTCCCTGCCCCGTCGGCAGGTTCAGCGGCACGGTCTCGGCCAGCCGGCCCTCGCGGATGAACGCCTCGATGTGGTTGATGCCGCTCGCGAGGACGTCCACGACGACCTCGCCCCAGCGTGGACGTGGGATCTCGGACTCGACGAACTCGAGCACCTCTGGGCCGCCGTAGCTCGCGTAGCGGAGTGACTTCATCGTCTTGCTCGAACCGAACATGGCTTCATAGTGCGCTCATCTGTCTAGCTTGTCAAACAATCAGCTGGCTTTCAGATGCACGACGCCGACGATGCACGGAACCGCCCGGACGCAGGCGAGACGGAGGTCTCGGCACGCTCGGGCGGTTCGGCGAGTGCGACTAGCGCGGGGCGCGCACCACGACGACTCCCCCGGCGGGCGGCTCGATGACCGCCCGGCCGTTGTCGGCGTCGACCGCGATGACGTAGTCGCCGACGGCGACGCGTTGCACACCAGAAGCCGCAGGATGGACGATGACGTCGAGCCCGGGCTCGACGCGCGCGAGCTGGTCCTCTCGCACCGGATCCGTCGTCAGGATGTGCGCCGGCTGCGTGCGTTCCGCTGCGGCCGCACGACGGGTCAGTTCGGTCGACGTCGCGGCGTGTGCAGCGGGTCCGGCGGGTCCGGCGGCGAGTGCCGCGGCGGAGACGTGCTCCGGTGCACCGACGACGCCGTGCGTCGCCGTCGACGGCCCATCGACCACGTGCTGCCCGCCGACGTGCTGGCCGTCGCCGCGCCCGTCGCCGCCGTGCCCGTCGCCGCCGTGCCCGTCTCCCGCGGGCGCCGTGTGGTGCGCCGGGTGGCTGCGCTCGAGTGCAGCGCCCTCGACATCCACGTTCGGCAGGATGCGGTCGAGCCACTTCGGGATCCACCAGGCGCTCTTCCCGAGCAGGTGCATGACCGCGGGGATCAGCAGCATGCGCACGATGAAGGCGTCCACGAGCACACCGAACGCGAGCCCGAAGCCGATGGAGCGGATCATCGCCGAGTGGGAGAAGATGAACCCGCCGAAGACGGAGATCATGATGATCGCGGCCGCCACGACGACCGTGCGACCGGCGTGGAGTCCCCGCTGCACCGCCAGACGTGCGGGGGCATCGTGCGCGAACGCCTCACGCATGCCGGACACGAGGAACAGCTGGTAGTCCATCGCGAGCCCGAAGAGGATGCCGATCAGGATCGTCGGCAGGAAGCTGAGGATGGGCCCGGGGTCGTGCACACCGAACACCGGCCCGAGCCAGCCCCACTGGAAGATCGCCGTGATGCCGCCGAAGGTCGCGGCGAGCGACAGCATGAAGCCGAGGGTCGCCGTGATCGGCACGAGGATCGACCGGAACACCAGGATCATGATGATGAGCGAGAGCCCGACGACGAGCGCCAGGTAGAGCGGCAACGCGTCGGAGAGCTGCTGCGAGACGTCGATGTTGCCGCTCGCGCTGCCCGCCACGCCGAGGTCGACGTCGCCGGACAGCGGCGACAGATCGCGGAGGTCGCGGACGAGCTGCTCCGTCGAGACGCTCGTGGGCCCCTCCTTCGGGATCACCTGGAACGCGAGCACGGTGTTGTCGTCGGACGCACCGATGGGTGCGACGGCGCTGACGTCCTTCTGGTCGGAGATCTTCTGGCCGATCCGAACCTGTTCCGCGAGCACCTGGTCGTCGGTTTCCGCGTGGGGCAGGGTCGCGACGACGAGCAGCGGACCGTTCACGCCCGCACCGAACTTGTCCTCGATGAGCGTGTACGACTTGTACTGCGTCGAATCGACGGCCTCCGAGCTGCCGTCCGGCAGACCGAGGCGCATGTCGAGCGCGGGGAGCGCGACGATGCCGAGCACGACGAGCCCGGCGATGAGGGTGCCGACCGCGCGACCCGTGCCCATGGCCTTCGTCGGTGCGGAGTCCGGGCGAGGGGTGCCGATGGCGGCGCGCGCCTTCTTGCTGAGGATGCGGAATCCGAGCAGCGACAGCATCGCCGGGGTGAGCGTCACGGCGAGGAGGATGGCGACGGCCACGCAGATCGCGCCGACCGTTCCCATCATGCCGAGGAAGCCGATACCCGTGACGTTCAGCGCCAGAAGTGCGACGAGCACCGTGGAGCCCGCGAACACGACGGCGTTGCCGGAGGTGCCGTTGGCGAGGCCGATGGAGTCGTGCAGCTCGACACCGTCGAGCAGTTGCTTCCGGTGCCGGTTCAGGATGAACAGCGAGTAGTCGATGCCGACCGCGAGGCCCAGCATCACACCCAGCACGGGCGTGATCGAGAGCATGTCGACGACGCCGGACAGGGCGAGCGAGGCGGTGACGCCCACGCCGACGCCGACGATCGCGGAGACGAGCGGGAGCGATGCGGCGATGACGGTGCCGAGCATCACGAGGAGGGTGATCGCGGCGATGATGAGGCCGATCGCCTCGCCGACGCCGAAGACCTGCGGGATGCTCTGGGCGAGTTCGTTGGAGAACTCGACCTCGACGCCCTTGGGGACGTCCTTCTCCACGTGGTCGATGACCGACTGCTTGACCTCGGGCGTGACCTCCTGCTGCGGGTCGTCGAACACGACGTTCGCGACTGCGGTGGTGTCATCGGTGGAGACGGTGCGGATACCGGAGGACAGGTCGAGCAGCTGCGAGGAGAGCTTCAGCTTCGTGCTCTGCTCGTTCAGCTTCGTGAGGTTGTCCGTGATCGTCTTCTGCTGCGCGTCGATCTCGGTCTTCTGCGCGTCGATCGTCGCCTGCTGGGCGTCGAACTGCGCCTGCACTGCTGCGGGAAGCGTGCCGCCCGCCTGCTGCTTCGCCTGGGCGAGCGCCGCGTTGAGCTGGGTCTGGCCGTCTGCGAGCTGCTGCTTGCCTGCGTCCAACTGCGTCTGGCCGTCGTTCAGCTGCGTGCGGCCGTCGTCGATCTTCTGCTTGCCGTCGGAGACCTGCTGTGCCTGGTCGGCGATCGTCTTCTGCGTCTCGAACGGGTTGACGGTCGTGTCGACGCCCTTGAGGTCCGCCGTGCTGTCGAGCAACTTGCCGATCGCCGTCTTCTGATCGTCGGTGAACGCGTCGCCGTCGGTCGTGTGGAACACCATCGCGCCCGTGCCGCCACTCGCGCTCGGGAACGACTCGGCGAGCTGATCGGTGACCTTCGAGGTCGGCGTCCCGGGGATCGTGACGGCGCTCGACAGGGTGCCGCCGAACGCGAGGAACGCACCGACCGCGATGCCGAGGATCACGATCCAGGAGATGAGGACGGCCCACGCGCGGCGCGCGGAGAAGCGTCCGAGGCGATACAGCAGTTCAGCCAAGGGGGACTCGATTCGTCAGAAGGGGGATCAGTACGGTCGTGCGTGGGGTTCGTGCGGAGGTTTCGGTGCGGACGGTGTTGCGGATCGGAGCGTCGGAAGCGGTGCGTGGGTCAGTGCTCGGGGCCGTAGCCTGCGCGAACGCTCGCGATGAGCCGGTCGAGCAGGGCGGTCCAGAGGGCACGGGCTTCGTCGTCCGTGGCGGCATCGGTCGCTGCGATCCAGTGGTGCGCGATCACTTCGACGCCGTGCATGAGGGAGGAGACGAGGAGCGCTGCTTCGAGCTCGTCGACATCGGTGTTGCGCGCGGCCAGTTCCAAGGCGAGTTCCTGCGTGGTGCGGGAGAAGGTGGCCTGGAACAGCTGCTGCGGTCGTGAGTCCTCCACCGTGAACCCGCCGAGCGCGTTCCAGAGGAAGGAGATGATGCCGGGGACGTCGGTCGCGCGGATCGCCGCCGCAACGTCCTCGAACATCGACAGCCGGGTGCCGGGCCCCGCCGGACGCTTGTTGACGGCGGATCGGAAGCTCTCGATCACGAGGGCGAGTTCCTCGGTGCACGCGGTGGTGACGATGTCGTCGATCGAGGAGAAGTGGTTGAACACGGTGCGCCTGGAGACGTCGGCGCGTTCGGCGAGGAGGTCGACGTTGATGCCCGCGATGCCCTGCTCGGCGATGATCACCCGTGCCGCGTCGAGGATCGCGCGATGGTGCCGGGCGCGCAGGGCGGCGCGGCGGTCTTCGGTGGGGACTGCGGTGGACACGTGGGTACACTACGTGCACCGATGCACTCAGTGCAACTTGATTCGCAGGGTCTCAGGAAGCTCTCGGGCGGGGGTCGCGATGAGACTTCCACAGCACCCCGTCGCACGCTTCAGCGGGCAATGGCGGAGCGCGGAGAGGCATTAGAACGATCGCGTGACCCGGACCGCCCCGTACCCGCACGAGTATGTGAGGTCGCCCACCTGGTGCTCCCCGATGCCGAGCCGATTGCAGGTCTCGACGGCGTCGACGACGAATGGCCCGATGGTCGCCGCAATGACCACGACCAGGAGGACACCCGCGGCACCGATGAGGATCCCAGCGAGCGCGAAACCGCGCGGCGAACCGGACCGTTTCGCCCGCACGAACGCGATGATGCTGAGCACCAGACCGACGACGTTCATGACCGGCAGGAGCGTCAGGATGAAGCCGACGATCGCCATCGTCCCGTGCCCCGCGCTCGGCGCTGCACCAGCCCAGGCGCCAGCGCCGGCTCCGGGGCCGGCTCCGGGGCCAGGGCCGGGGCCGGGGCCGGGGCCTCCGACCACAGCGGGCACCGCTGCCCCGTACTGCGGCGCGGCGAGGACGGCCAACCGCCCACCAGCAGGATCGGTGACATCGATGCCGTACAGCTTCCCGTACTGATCGACGGTCACGGCCACCGCCAACGGCTGGCCGGCAGGTCCGGCGACGGTCGTCCGGTGCGCCGTCCCCGCGTAGCGGCTGTCGCTACTCGCGGGGTCGACCGCGAAGTTGAGGGCGTCGGCTCGAACCGAGGTGCGGAGTCTGAGCGTGCTCAGATCGGCGGTGACGAGGGACGGTTGGCCGGATGCGCCGAGCACTCGCTGGAGGAGGTACAGCTCGTCGATGGAAACAGATCTCACAGCTGAGCAGTCTGCCAGATCCAGGACCCGGTCCTGAACAGACCGACGCCGCCGCCGTCAGCGGTCCGCGTAGCGCTGGCGAGCCTCGAGCACCTCGCCGGCATGGGCGACGGACCACTCTCGGAGGGCCGCGAGCGTTCCCCGTAGCGTCTGCCCGAGCGGCGTCAAGGTGTACTCGACGCGGGGCGGGACCTCCGGGAAGATCTCCCTCGTCACGAGGCCGTCCTGTTCGAGATGACGCAGGGTCTGGGTGAGCATCTTCTCGCTGACGCCTTCGATTCCGTCCCGAATGCGGGCGTATCGTCGCGGAGCTCCGTCCGACAGCTGGCCGAGCACCAGCACACTCCATTTGTCACCGATGCGGTCCAGGAGATCCCGTGAGGGACAGCCAGAGGTGTAGGGGTCCCAGTCGTCATCCGTCGGTGCCATGGCTCCATCGTACTCGCGTGGTGTGCAGCGCACCCCAAGGTAGGTACTTCCCAATGGTATGTGTCCGTGCTTCAGTACCAGAGCAACATCACCCCCGAGAATGGAGCTGTACATGTCTTTCGTCGTCACCGGTGCCACAGGTCAATTCGGACGACTCGTCGTCGTGGAACTCCTAGCGGCGGGCGTCGCACCGGAGCGGATCATCGCGACCGGACGCGACCGGTCGACACTCGAGGCCCTCGGTTCCGGGCTGGGTGTCCGGACTCGCTTCGCGGATCTCTCCGATCGTTCGACACTCGATGCAGCGTTCGCAGGCGCGTCACGGCTCCTCCTCGTCTCCACGACGGACGTCGACAAGCGTTTCGGCAACCATCGGAATGCGATCGACGCCGCCCGCACTGCAGGCGTCGACCTCATCGCGTACACCAGTCAGGTCAACGCAGGAACGTCCCAAATGCTCCTCGCCGAGGCGCACTCGCTCACAGAGGAGTATCTGCGAGCCAGCCGTGCACCATTCGTCATCCTCCGCAACGGCTGGTACCTCGACAACTACACATCGCAGCTCGCGACGATCCTCGAGCGCGGCTCCGTGGTCGGCGCTGCACACGACGGGCTCGTATCCGCCGCTTCACGACACGACCTCGCCACTGCCGCGGCGACCGTGCTGACCCAGGACGGCCATGCGGGAGCGAGCTACGAGCTCGGCGGAGAGGCCTTCACCCTGAAGCAGTTGGCGGCGACGATCTCGGAGCTGTCGGGTCGGCCCGTGAGCTACCAGGACCTCCCCGTCGCCGACTTCGCCGGAGCGCTCGTGAGCGCCGGACTCCCCGCTGCATTCGCGCATGTGCTGTCGGATGCCGATGCGGGCATCGCGCGCGGGGATCTGCAGACGGACAGCGATGACCTGCAGCGACTGATCGGGCGCAAGCCGACCACCGCGAGCGAACTCCTGCGTCTGACTCTGGAGGCTCAGGGCACTTCTCGGTGACGGACGCTTCGACCCGAGTCTTCGAGTCCCACGAACGGGCTTCCGTGTTCACAACTCAGGAGCGCTGCGGCGTGTCGCCCACGACACGCCGTCCCACCGGCCCGACACGCCCGCACGCTCCTGAGTTGTGAACAGTGGCAGGACGGGGACCACTAGCGATCCGGTCGCCAGGGCTCGTGGGCGTGCGCCAGCCAGACCGCTGCAGGTTCGAGGGAGCGGATGAGCCGCTGCCCGTCGGTCGCGGGCTCGTCGAGCTCGCCGTGCCAGACTGCTGTGTCACCGGCGATGACGACGGGGTGCTCGCCCAGCCCGACCACGACGATCTGTGAGCCGCGCGTGTGCCCGGGAGCGGGAAGCAGTCGGACGCCTGGCAGCAGCTCGAACGCGCCGTCGACCGGGACATAGTGCGCCCCGGGCGGATCGACCCACTCCGCGATCGTGTAGTTGGGCTCGGTCCGGGCGTCGTCGAGTTCCTGCCGCTGCACGTAGATCGGTTTTCCGGTGAAGAGGTGGTTGCCGCCGCAATGATCGAAGTGCAGATGGGTGTTGACGACCATGTCGATGCCGTCGATGTCGAAGCCCTGCTCATTCAGCGGACGGATCCGAGGATCGAGGTCGGCGACAGCCGGATGCAGACTCGTCAGACCGGTGTCGACGAGCACCCGTCCGCCCGGATGATCGATGACGTGGACGAAGATCGGCATCCCGTCGCCCGCCGCACGGAGTTCCCCGACATCGATCGGGGTGATCGTGATCGCGCCCGCTGGGTCCATGATGTTCACCTTTCGACGAACCGCGCGAGGAACCGATCCCGGACCAGGGTCGAATCGCGGCACCACACACTAGGCTCGACGGTTTTCCCTGTCAAGACTCGGTGCGGGCATGCCTCGGTGCCGGCTCGGACTCGGCGCAGCAGCCCCACACCCCGGATCCCGGGAAGACGAGCGCCTGGACCAGAGCGATCACCAGCGGGAGCAGGAGCAACGTGATCGCGATGGCGAGGGTCGCGTCGGAGAAGTTCACGAGCCGGTCCGGGCCCCGCCCGGTTCGCAGCATTCTGCTCACGGGCGCGCACCCTCCAGTCGTTCGTCAGGAAACGGTCGTCGGAACAGTCGAGCCCTCCACACTCGCGGATCGCTCACCCGTTCGGGCGGACAGGCTGCGGCTCCGCATCGCGAGGGCGATCATCACGGCGGGGATCAACACGTCGTAGAGCAGCACGCCACCCGTGTTGCCTGGGTTCCAGTTCCCGTGAGCGAACGACTGGTAGAGGTGGCCGATCGTGGCACCCCACAGGAACATGCCCGCGATCAGGCCGATGGTGATGCGTTCGCGGGGACCAGCGTGGACGGCGCGGAATCCGCCGATGGCGAGGCCCAGGTTGGCGAATGCGATCTCGGTCACGAACGGGGTCTGCTGGAATCCGATCGCGGTCGTCATCACCCCGGGGATGAGTAGGAACGACACCGTCATCCAGGCGCTGCCGCACCCGAGTGCAGCCACGGCCCACCAGCGCTGCCAGATCTCCAAGCGCGGCAGCTTGGTGGATCCCGCGGAGTGGATGCTCGCGCCGATGACGGCGATCAGCAGCCAGATGGCGGGCACGGATGTTTCAAAGAGGAACATTTCGGTTGACATAGCGGCAGTCTTGCACGCGCAATATTGCAAGCGCAAGACTGATGTATGCTGCAGGTATGGATGATGGACTCGCCGACCTGCTCCACCGCGTCGTAGCGACATTGGGGGACCTCGCCCGCAAGCGCATCGCGTCCGGGCCGGCCCACCTGACGTACACGCAGATTCGGATCATCGGGACGATCGAAGAGACGCCGGGGATGACGCAGCGCCAATTGGCCGACTCGGTCGGGCTCTCCGAGGCGGCGATGTCGCGTGCGCTGCAAGCACTTCGGGACGCGGGATGCGTTGAGATCGTCATCGACCCGGCGCACGCACGCCGCCGACTGGTGACCGCCACTTCGGATGGACTGAAGCTCTTCCATGACTCCGGCACGGCGACCTCCGCCGAGTTGCGCGACTGGCTCATCCGCGAAGGATTCCCCTACGAACGGTATCTCGCCGACTCGCAGCGCCTTGCCGAGCTCCTAGGCCCCCTCAGCCGGGCGTCGCCTGCAGACTTCGACGGCTCGACGAATCCGACCGACCCCGAAGCCCCGAATCCGACCGACCCCGAAGCCCCGAAACCGGCGACCTCGGAGGCCTGACCCCGGCCTCGGATCGGTTGCCAGCGGTCGCAAGTGTCGCTCGGCGACCGAGTGCCGGCCGGGCTGGCACTCTCCGACCGAGAGTGCTAATATCGATGCCGAGAAATCGAGTTCCACAGGACTCGACCCAGATGGAAAGGAGCACTTGACATGGCAATGACACTCGATCCGATCAGCCAGCTCGACCGATTCGCGGCGACCGTTCTGGACTCCGTTCGGGCACCGCGTGTGATGCCCGTGGATCTGTTTCGCGATGGCGACCGCTACATCCTCAACGCGGATCTGCCGGGTGTGGACCCGGGCACGATCGACATCGACATCGACGGCGCCCAGCTGAGCATCCGGGCTCAGCGGACCGCCGACTCCCGTGAGGGCGTCCGGTGGTTGGCACGCGAGCGCGGAGGAGCTTCGTTCCTCCGACAGTTCACGCTCGGCGACGGAGTCGACGTCGACGGCATCAGCGCCACCTACGACAGCGGCGTGCTCAGCGTGGTCATTCCGGTGAGCGAACGCGCCAAGCCACGCAAGATCACCGTGGACTCCGGCGCGCCGGAGTCGACCCGGACGCCGGGCCACGCTGGCGCACTCGCTTCCTGAACCAGGAGCGACCACCCGCTCGGCTCACCTGAGAGTCGTCCACTCGGTGCGACCAACCGCACCATGACGTCGGACGAAATCGCAGCCACGGGTTGAGGGGGTCGGGCGGATCAGGCCGCCCGACCCTCTCGCGGCGGCTACAACGCGCATGCGATCATCACGCCGTCGCCGTGCTTCACGCATCCAACGCATCACGCCGACGGCGTGCTCCATCGAAAGGTTTCACGTGGGCTCACTGCAGTACGGCAACGAACGGTTCGAGATGGACGACCGTACGCTCGCGCATGTGCAACTCGTGATCGTCGCGAAGCTGCGCAAGCAGGAATCGTTCCTGCTCTCGTGGACGGTCGATCCCGGCCATGGTTCCGGTCGCGTCTCGGCGTGGATCGATTGCGGCCTGCCGATCGCATTCCGCTTCGACGGCTCCCGTCCGATTCGCATCAACCGCGTATGGCTCGACGCGATGATGGGCCGATCCTTCTCCCTGCAAGGGCTCGAGGTGCCCGCCGAGGCCGACCACCCCGAGCCACCTCAGCCCTGAGTTCCACCACCTGAGATTCCGTCAGCCCCTACAGCTCCCACGGATACCCGTCCGAGGGAGGTGAGGCGGGCCCCGGCGCCGCCGACGAACCGGACACGGTCGAGATCAGCCTGCGTTCCCGCTGGAGAAGGTCGGCCACGAATTCGGGGTCCTCATCGACGTCGTCCCCGTCGATGGGCACGGTGAACAACTGGCTCGCGGGCCCGACCAGCATGTCCGCGAAGCCCACCGCCCCATCGGGGGTGCGGACTTGGAAGCGGATGCGATCGGCCTTCCGGGCGATGGCGAGCGCACTGGCGTATCGCAGGATGGCATCGCATGTCTCGTCGGCGGCGGGCACCGACCCGCCTGCATAGTGCAGCAGTTTCATCCCCACAGCCTGCCTCCGTGCGCCGACGCACTCAAGGGGTTGCATCTCCACCGTCCCGCGAGTCACGCGCAAGGCCGGACGGGACGGCGATCGCCTCCTCCAGGAGGAACTCCGGCGGGATCGATGGATGATCAGCGCGAGCGGACGTCGCCGCCTCGCCACCCCGGACTACCCGCTGTCGGATCTGTCGGTGCTCTCCGGATGCAGCTTCTTGGCGAGCATCCGACTGGCCTGCGGTCCTCCAGCTACCGACAGGATTGGAGCCTGGCCTGAGCCGCCATCCCCTACATCCCCCGCAATCCGAGCAGCCGGCTGACGCGTCCCGCCTTCCGATCTCCTCTCCCGGTCAGCCGATCATTGAGCGCAGGGGTGTGGGGAGGGAAGACGTCGCGTACGTCCTCGATGCCGAGCTTCACCGTCTGGCCTTTCTTCGCCGCACGTCTGGCCGGGACCCATCGCGCGACGTGGAGATACCATCCGGCACTCAGATCCGGCGGCACGTCGTCCGGCAAGGGGATGTCGATCTCCAGCTCGCCGTCGATCACCCGTGCGACGCCCTGTTCGACCCGGGCGATGCGCACGACTCTGGCCGAGGCATCGGCATTCCACGTCGTCGCGTTCCGCCAACGGCGCCCCAATTCCGCCTCGCGACGCTCGCGCACTTCCTGGCGCCACCAGAACACGATCAGGCCGGTGACGAGCAGTCCCGTAGCTCCCCAGAGGACGATCTCGAACATGCCATCATCCTAGGTGGCGGCGTCGACGGGCTGCAGCGGCCTCCAGTCGCCGACGGGGCAACCGCAGGAACCGCCGATGAAGAGATCCGTCGCGAAGGTCGTGAGGCCGGGGGTCAGATCTCCGCTGGCGAGTTGGCGGATCGCCTCCTCCGCCATCGCCGCTATCGGTTGCGCGATGGTCGTCAGCGGGGGCCACGCATAGGCCGCCTCGGTCGTGCCGTCGAACGACACGATCGCCAGGTCGTCCGGCACGGTCAACCCGAGTCGATGGACGGCGGCCATGATGCCGATCGCGATCTGATCCGACGCGGCGAAGATCGCGCGTGGTCGCGAGGCCTCGTCCGCGAACCCCTCGCCGACGGCGAATCCGCCTGCGTACGAGAAGGGCGTGTGGAATCGTGCACCGAGCGGGAGGCCCGCCGCACTCAGCGCGTCCGCCCAGCCCTGCTCGCGTTGATCCGCCCCGAACTCTCCGCCGGCGAAGGCGATGTCGGTGTAGCCGTGGCCGATGAGGTGCTCGACCGCGCTGCGTGCGCCGCCCCGCAGGTCCACACCGATCCCGGGAGTCGTCGGCGAGCCGCCGTACTGGTTCATCAGCACAACGGGGATGTCGAGGAGGTCCACGACCGCCTGCTCAGCGGGGGCGAGCAGGTCCGCGATGATCAACCCGCTGATCTGCCGGGCAGCGAGATCCGCGATCTGATCGGCCAGAGAGACCCGCTGACGGTCCGAGTTGACGATCAGGAGCGAACGTTCCCAGCGCAGCGTCGCCCGATCGAGCGAGTGGCAGAGCTGCGCGAAGAACGGGCTCCGAGAATCCACCACGATCATTCCGAACGTGTCGGTCGACCCCTTCGACAAGGCACGCGCCGCCGCGTTCGGTCGATACCCGAGCACGCGGACCGCTTCGAGGACCCGCGCCCGAGTCTTCTCGGAGACCGCCTTCGGACCGTTGTTGAGCACGTAGCTGACCACCGCGGTGCTCACCGAGCTGTAGCGGGCGACGTCGGCGCGAGTCACCTTCTTCGGTCTCGCCTGCTCGCTCATCGTGTTCCGATGGTAGCGCGAGAGCCGGTGCTCGCCCCGCATCCCGTCACCGCAGCAGCCTCACGCGGCGGGCGACCCCATGTCCGGAATCGTCAGGCGTTCGCCACCGCGTCGCGCGGACTCGTGCGCGATCACTCCGGGCAGCGTGAACCGGGCGGCGGTCCAGGCGTTCACGGGCGGCAGGGTGCCGTCGGCGACGGCACGAACGAAGTCGTCCACGAGGAAGTGGTGACTCCCCTCGTGCCCGTTGTGCAGGCCCTGGAGTTCCACGGGGATGCGCGTGCGGTCGTGGATCGGCGCGTAGCCGGACACGAAGGCGTCGCGCAGGGCCGGCGACACGTGCGCGAGCGACGGGTCGTCCGCATCCAGAGACGCGTGGGTGTCGATCAGCTCGGAGACGTCGTCGACGCTCTCGCGCGTCTGCCAGAAGGACGCCGTCGTCATCTGCTCGAACGTGCCGTCGGTGCCGAACCAGCGGAACCGCGATTCGCGGCGGTGCGAGGGGAAGCCGACGCGCCTGAACTCGTTGATGCGCATCGAACCGCCTGCTGCGAGTTCGAAGAGCGCCGTCGAGTTCGAGAAGTCGTTGTCGAACTGGCTCACCGAACGATCGAAGACCCCGTCACCGCGGTCGTCGACGACACCGATGGCGGACACCGCCGTCGCGTGGGTCGGCCAGGCGCCCAGGACACCGCCGATGGAGTGGGTCGGGTAGAGCAGCGGCGGGTAGCTCGCCGTGGACTTCCAGTTGTCGCCGCCGCTGTAGCGGTACGCGTCGTAGAAGCCGAGGTCCATGTCGTGAACGTAGTCGCCCTCGGCGTAGAAGAGCCGGCCGAACTCACCGGCGGCGAGCTTCTGCCTGGCGAACACGGTTGCGGGGTTGTAGTAGCTGGTCTCCCCCATCATGTAGGTGAGGCCGGTCTCGCGCACCGCGTCGATGATCGCCGCGATCTCCTCGACGGAGATGGCCATCGGCACAGCCGAGTACACGTGCTTGCCCGCGCGCAGCGCCTGGACGACGAGCGGCCCGTGCGTCCATCGCTGGGTGAAGATGGCGATCGCGTCGACGGGCGATGCGAGCATGTCCGCGAAGCTCTCCATCGTCCCGGCGAGTCCGGCCGAGGTCGCGAGCTCCGTCGCCCGATCAGCGATCGTATCGGTGACGTACACCGCGGAGACGTCTGGGTGGTGATTGAACAGGGTTGCGAACTGGCCCGAGAACTGGCCGGCGCCGACAATGCCCACTGAGAACGTCATGCTGAATCGTCTTCCTCTCCACGTCGCCGAGGCGCTGACGTGCAGCGACAGTCTGTCAGCGAGAATCTACGCGTGTCAACAGCATGGAATCCTTTCTCACCAGAGGAAGAAGACCGATCTCACTCTGGGTAATCTACGCGAGTAACTCACGAGGACGTTGACGGCCGGTCGAGCGCACGCTCGATCGGAGCAGGCTCGACGGCGCGACCGGATCGACGTCCAGGCAGCGCCCCGCTCTACTCCCGGTCACTCTGGTCACAGCAGGAATCGGGTGCTACTGTCAATTCATAAGCTAGCTGTCTATCTAGCGGTGAGGTGACGCATGACGTCTCGCAGGCGTTGGGCCGGACTGGTCTTCATCAGCATCGCGGTGTCCTTGATCATCGTCGACTCGACGATCGTGAACGTGGCCATCCCCTCGATCGTGGACGAGCTGAAGATCAGTTCCACGCAGGTGCAGTGGGTCCAGGAGTCCTACACCCTCGTCTTCGCCGCACTCCTGCTCGTCTTCGGAACCCTCGCCGACCGATACGGTCGGCGAAGGATCCTCCTGACCGGCGTCGCCGTCTTCGCCCTCGCCTCGGTCGCTGCGGCGCTCGCCCCCACCGGCGACCTCCTCATCGCGTCCAGACTCGTCCAAGGCGTCGGCGGGGCGATGGTGCTGCCGACGACGCTCTCGATCATCAACGCCACATTCCGCGGCAGAGAGCGAGCGATCGCGTTCGCGGTCTGGGGATCCACGATCGGCGGCATGACGGCGCTCGGACCACTTCTCGGCGGGTGGCTCACGACGTCGTATTCCTGGCGGTGGGCGTTCGGCATCAACATCCCGCTCGGCGTCATCATCGTCATCGGTGTCCTGATCACCGTCTCCGAATCGCGTGATGCCGGCGACTCGCGGCGAGTCGACGTCGTCGGGGCGATCCTGTCGGTCATCGCAAGCGCCTCGCTCGTGTTCGGCCTCATCGAAGGGCGTACCTACGGGTGGTGGACGGTCGAGACCCGCCCGACGATCGGGGACTGGACGTGGCCGCTCGACCTCTCGCCCATCCCGTTCGCCTTCACCGTGGCCGTGCTCGCCGGGGTGGCGTTCGTCGTCTGGGGCCGCGCCCGGATGAGGCGTGGGCGCAGCACCATGCTCGCCTTCGACCTGTTCGCGATCCCGTCGTTCCGGAACGGCAACCTCGCGGCGATGATCGTCTCGCTCGGCGAGTTCGGGATCATTCTCTCCCTGCCGATCTGGCTGCAGAACGTCCTCGGGTTCAGCGCCTTGCAGACGGGCTTCATCCTCCTCGCCCTGGCCATCGGGTCGTTCGTCGCGAGCGGCTTCGCGGGCGCGTTCGGCAACCGCATCCCCCCGGTCACGATCGTGCGCGTCGGTCTCGCGGCCGAGATCGCCGGCGTGGCCGGCCTGGGATTCGTCATCGCGCCAGACACCCTCTGGGGCGTCCTCATCCCGTTCCTCTTCGTGTACGGTTTCGGCGTCGGTCTCGCGACGGCCCAGCTCACCGGGGTCGTCCTCAAGGACGTGCCCATCGAGCAGAGCGGGCAGGGCTCCGGCACGCAGAGCACCGCACGCCAGATCGGCTCCGCCCTCGGCATCGCCATCCTCGGGACCGTTCTCTTCACGAGCGCCGGTGCGTCATTGAGCGGGAGCCTGGACGATCGCGGGGTGCCCGCCGCACAACGCGATTCCGTCGTCTCCGCAGTCGTGGACAGCTCGGGGGCGGCGATCGCGGGACTTGCACGCGATCCCAGCACCGCCGACGTCGCAGCCGACGCGAAGACAGCCTTCTCACTGGGAACCAGGCTCGCCGCGTTCTCGGCAGCAGGCTTCCTCACGATCGGCTTCATCGCCACGCTCTCGCTCGGTGACCGCTCGAGGAGACGGCAGCCGCAGCCCGCGCCGAGCGACGAGCCGCCGACGGACACCCACTGACCCGCGCCCGTGTCATCGCGTCCCGTCAACGAGTGGCCCATGCACATGAAAAAAGCCGCTGACCTGGAATTCCAGGACAACGGCCGGGTGGTGCTGATGGAGCCGCCCAAGGGAATCGAACCCTTGACCTTCTCATTACGAGTGAGATGCTCTGCCGACTGAGCTAGGGCGGCGTGTGGCACGAAGTTCTCGTGCGCACGAGAATCTATCTTAGCGGGTCTTTTGGATGCTCGTGTACAGCTCGTCGAAGGAGAGCCGGATCCGGTCGCCCAGAGCCCCCGGCGTGGGTGCATCCGCCCAGCACCGCCACGCGTGACGGAGCCCCGCGAACGCGATCATCGTGAGCATCCACGCCCGATCGAAGCGACGCTCGGCGTCGTCCTCGAGACTGGGGTCGTCGGCGACGACACGACGATCGACGAGCCGATACAGCGCTTCCTCGAAGCTCCGCATGCTCGCGATGCGGACCCCCAGCAGGTGCGGGTGGTCACGCAGCACATTCTTCCGCAGCTGGTGGATCTCGAGGTCGTCCTCGACCGAACCGGCTGACTCAGCGAGGAGCTCCCCCAGCCCCGACAGGATGTCCTCGTCCGGCCCCGCTGCGACGAACGCATCGGCCGCGTCACCATCGGGAACGAACGGGATGTCGCCGATGAGGGCTTCGTCCTTCGTCCCGAAGTAGTTGAAGAACGTGCGCGGCGAGATGCCCGCGATCCGGCTCGCTTCCTCGACCGTGACACTCTCGAGGCCATTCTCAGCGGCAAGGGTCAACACGGCGTGCTGGATGGCCCGCCTGGTGGCGATGCGCTTGCGTTCCCGCAACCCGAGTGCGGCTGGAGCTGTCATACCTCGATTGTCCCAGGGATCAGCTGAACGGACGCGCGGAAGTCGCTCGTCCAGGACACCCGACGTCACGAGCACATCGGGTCGGTCTTCGGTACCGTGCCGTCCACCAGGTACGAGTCCACGGCGTTGTTCACGCACGTGCTGCCCTTGTTGTAGCCGGTGTGACCCTCGCCCTTGTACGTGACGAGCTGACCCTTGTCGAGCTGCTTGGCGAGGTTCTGCGCCCACACGTACGGGGTGGCCGGGTCATTGGTGGTTCCGACGACGAGGATCGGCGCAGCGCCCTTCGCGTGGATCTCCGCGCGCTCGGTACGCGTCTGGTACGGCCAGTTGGCGCAGAACGTGTCGCCGTAGGCCATGTACTTCCCGATGACGGGCGCCGCCGCCTGCAGTTGAGCCGCCTGGTCGCGCATCGTCGTGAGGTCGTCGTCGTAGCTGTAGTCGAGGCAGTTGATGGCGTTGAACGCCTCGGTCTGGTTGTCCGCGTACTTGCCGTTCTGATCGCGACCGTTGTACTGGTCGGCGAACTGGAACGCGATCGACGTCTTGCCCTGCATGACCTCGTCGAACATCTGGCTGAGGTACGGCCACGCATCCGCCTGATACAGCGGGTAGATGATGGCGGTGAGCAGCGTGTTCGCGCCGAGCTCGCGGCCGTCCGCCGCCGGAATCGGGTTCGCGTCGACATCGGCGAGCATCTGACCGATCTGCGTCATCGCATCGTCCACGGACCCGCTGAACGGGCAGTCCTTGCCGGTCATGCAGTCCGTGAGGTACGCGCGCAGCGCGCTCTCGAAGCCCTTCGACTGCGTCTCGACGACGTCGAAGTTGCTCGTGGACGGATCGATCGCACCGTCGAGGACGAGACGACCGACGTTCTTCGGGAACATCTCCGCGTAGACCGAACCGAGGAACGTGCCGTACGAGTACCCGAGGTAGTAGAGCTCGGTGTCGCCGACGGCGGCGCGGAGCATGTCGAGGTCGTGCGCTGCGCTCTGCGTGTCCACGTACTGGAGCAGCGCGCCCGTCTTGTCCTTGCAGGCATCGCCGAAGGTCTTGGCCGAAGCCTCGTTGGCCTGCACCCACGCGTCGGAGCCGCGCTCCCCCGGAGTGATGTCGTAGAGGTAGGAGTCCATCTGCTTCGCGTCGAAGCAGGTCACCGCGGTCGAGCGGCCGACGCCGCGCGGGTCGAAGCCGATGACGTCGAAGTTCTCCTGCAGCTTGTCGTCGACGGCGAAGTCGAGGCTCTTCGCGATCATGTCGTACCCGGAGCCGCCGGGGCCTCCGGGGTTGACGAAGAGCGAGCCGATGGCAGTGCCCTTCGCGCGGTGACGTACGAGCGCCAGCTCGATCGTGCCCTCATCCGGCTTGTCCCAGTTGACGGGCGCCTTGGCCATCGCGCAGTCCATGCCGGATTCGCAGCTCTTCCAGGTGAGCTTCTGCTCGTAGAAGGGCTTGAGTGCCGCATCGACGTCGCTCGTGACCGGGGTCGACGACGACGAGGACTGGGCCTTCGGCGGGAGGAACGCGGTGACGCATCCACTGAGCGCCATGGCAGTGACCACCAGGCCGGCCAGCAGCGCGATCCGACGTCCGGTTCGCGCAGTGGTGTTGGTCGAGGTCACGGGACTCCCTTACCGGATCGCCGACACCAGCATGGCTTCGAGCGCCAGCGCCGGTGCGACGTTCCCTTCGATTCGTTCGCGGGCGACCGAGATCGCCTCCAAGGTTTCGATAGTAACCGCCGCATCCGCCTGACGAGCAGCCTCGTCGAGTTGTGGACGCAATTCACGGTTGATGACCGAGGTGTCGTGGCCGAGTTGGATGAGCACGATGTCCCGGTACAGCGACAAGAGGTCGACGAGGATGCGGTCGAGGCCGTCGCGGAGGCTTCGTGTCGCCCGTCGTTTCTGGTCCTCCTCCATGGCCCGCACCTGCGATCGGAGCGACGGCGGCACGGACTGCCCCGGTTCGACGCCGAGTGACCTGAGGGTGCTCTCGCGCTCCTGTTCGTCACGCAGGGACGTGTACGCCTTGGCGTCGTCGCCGGCGATCTCAAGAAGTTTCGCGGCGGTCACGACCGCCTGGCCGGCACTGCGGATGCCGAGGACCGCTCGGAGCGTCGACTCGCGCCTGGCCCGAGCTTCCGGATCCGTCGCGAGGCGATGCGCCATGCCGACGTGGCTCTGGGCTTCACGGGCGGCGCGTTCGGCGATGACGTGCTCGACGCCGTCGCGGCGTTCGAGCAGTTCGGCGACGTCGGCGATCGTGGGCACGCCGAGTCGGACGGAGCGGACGCGGGAGCGGATGGTGGGCAGCAGGTCGGCCTCGCTCGGCGCGCAGAGGATCCAGATCGTGGTGCTCGGCGGCTCTTCGAGGGACTTGAGCAGCAGGTTCGAGGTGCGCTCGGTCATCCGGTCGGCGTCCTCCACGACCATGACCCGGAAGCGTCCGACCGATGGCGCGCGGTACGCGTTGCGGACGAGGTCGCGGACTTCGTCGATCGTGATGATGACGCGGTCCGTGCTGAGCGCGGAGAGGTCGGGGTGGGTGCGCGCTTCCACCTGTGTGCGCGTGATGTCATCGCCGCCGGACTGCCTGCTGAGGAGCGCTGCGGCGAACGCGTAGGCGAGCGTGGAGCGTCCGGAGCCGGGCGGACCGGTGATGAGCCACGCGTGCGTGAGGCCCTTGGGGTCAACCGGGTCGGACGCGGCCTGCAGCAGCTCGATCGCGTCTCGCTGACCCGTCAGGTCGGTCCAGGAAGCCATGCCTCAACGATACCGGCGACCGCCGACCCTCCGGTGCGATCCGCCGTAGGCCCCCTTCCGCCAGTGCACAACTCCTTCGATCTCGACGCCGCAAAGTCGGCAGCCCGCGGAAATCCGCGAGTCACGTCCCGGCGAGCCGACGGATTGAAGGAGTTATGACAGTTCGAAGGGGGTGCCGGGTTGCGGCCGGTCGATCGGACGGATGCCCGGCGGAGCAGGATGTCGAAGCCCACCGATGCCGAAGCCAACCGATGCCGGAACCGACGGATGCCGAAGCCGACGGATGCCAGAACCGACGGATGGTCAGAGGAGCGGAGCGATGCGGCCGCGGATCTCGGCCGCGAGGGCTTCCGGCGACTGTCCGGCATCGACCACGAGGAAGCGCTCCGGTTCGGCGGCCGCGAGGTCGAGGAACGCCTGACGGACGCGCCCGTGGAAGTCCTGTGCTTCGGCTTCGAGCCGGTCGAAGCGCTTGTTCGCGTTGTCGAGGCGACCGCGCGCCGTCTCGACGTCGAGATCGAGGAGCACAGTGACATCGGGGAGGAGTCCTTCCGCAGCCCAGAGGGAGATGTCGCGGATCTCGATCGCGTCGAGCACTCGCCCGCTCCCCTGGTAGGCGACGGAGGAGTCGAGGTAGCGGTCCTGCAGCACGACCTCGCCGCGGGCGAGCGCAGGGCGGACGACCGTCGCGATGTGGTGGGCCCGGTCGGCCGCGTACAGGAGCGCTTCCGCGCGCGGGCTGATGTCTCCACGGTGGTGGAGGACGATCTCGCGGATCTCCACCCCGAGTTCGCTGCCGCCCGGCTCCCGGGTGCGGGTGACCGTGCGGCCCTCCGACTCGAGCCACTCGGTCAGCAACCGCGCCTGGGTGGACTTCCCGACGCCGTCGCCGCCCTCGAGTGTGATGAAGAGGCCACTCACTGCTCGGCTGCCTCGGCCTTCGCGGCGGCAGCTTTCGCAGCAGCCGTGGTCTTCGCCGCAGCGGGCTTCTTGGCGGCTGGTTTCGCCGGAGCCTTCGTTGCTGTCGTCGACGCCGCAGACGTCTTCGGCGCGGCCTTGGCGGCAGGCTTCTTCGCCGCAGGCTTCTTCGCGGCGGCGGGCTTCTTGGCGGCAGCCTTCTTCGGGGCGGCTTTCGCCTTGGGCTTCGCAGGTCCCTTGGCACGCTTGTCCGCGAGGATCTGCACGGCGCGTTCGAAGTCGACGTCCTCGACCTGCTCGCCGCGCGGGATGGTCGCATTGGTCACGCCGTCGGTCACGTACGGTCCGAAGCGGCCGTCCTTGATCTTGATCGGCTTGCCGCTCTCCGGGTCGGCTTCGAACTCCTTGAGCGCACTCGACGCACGGCGTCCGCCGTACTTCGGCTGCGCGAAGAGCTCGAGCGCCCCGGGGAGTTCGATCTCGAAGATGTCGTCCTCGGTCGTGAGTGACCGGGAGTCGGTGCCCTTCTTGAGGTACGGACCGAACTTGCCGTTCTGCGCCGTGATTTCGGCGCCCGTCTCCGGGTCCTCACCGACGACGCGCGGGAGGGCGAGCAGTCGGAGTGCGGTGTCGAGGTCGATCGTCGCGAGGTCCATCGACTTGAAGATGGACGCGGTGCGCGGCTTCGCGGCTGCGGCTTTCGCGGTCTTCTTCGCGGCGGGCTTCTTGGCAGGCGCTTTCGCGGCGGGTTCGGTGACTTCGCCGGTCTGCTGGTCGACGACCGTCTCCGCGACGACCTCTGCTTCCGGTTCCGGCTCGAGTTCCGTCACGTACGGTCCGAAACGACCGTCCTTCGCGACGATGCGCTTGCCGTTCTCGGGGTTAAGTCCGATGACCCGGTCGACGACCACTGGGGCGTCGATGAGCTCGTGCGCCTTCTCGGGCGTGAGTTCGTCCGGGGCGAGGTCCTCGGGGAGGTTGACGCGACGGGGCGTCGGCGCAGGTGCCTCAGGATCAGTCGAGACGGGTGCTTCGCCATCGGTGACCTCGAGGTAGGGGCCGTACTTGCCGATGCGGAGGGTGATGCCGTCGTCGATCACGATCGAGTTGATGCTGCGCGCGTCGATGTCGC
Source organism: Plantibacter lichenum (assembly GCF_050587525.1). NCBI lineage: Bacteria > Bacillati > Actinomycetota > Actinomycetes > Micrococcales > Microbacteriaceae > Plantibacter > Plantibacter lichenum. Next base: position 31,406 of record NZ_JBOBFT010000006.1, read on the forward strand.
CGAGGTTGTCGATGACCTGGCGCAGGCCGCGGCGCTCGGGAGTCCCGAAGTAGAACCCCTTGAGCCAGTCGACGCGGTCGATCTCGCCACCCGCGATGCGGTCGAGGTAGTCCTCCATCTCGGCCGTGAAGTCGTACTCCACGAGCTCTTCGAAGTACTGCTCGAGCAGCCGGACGACGCTGAACGCGACCCAGCTGGGGATGAGTGCCTGGCCACGCTGCGTCACGTAGCCGCGGTCGATGATCGTGGAGATGATCGAGGCGAACGTGGATGGACGACCGATGCCGAGCTCTTCGAGCCGCTTGACGAGGCTCGCCTCCGTGTACCGCGGGGGCGGCGAGGTCTCGTGCCCCTTGGCTTCCGGCTCGTCGACGCCGAGGCTCTGGCCTTCGGTCAGCGAGGGCAGCTTGGCGTCGGCCTTGTCGTCGGCGTTGCGCTCCTCGTCCTGACCTTCTTCGTAGGCGGCGAGGAAGCCGCGGAACGTGATGACAGTGCCCGATGCCGTGAATTCGGCACGGCCCACATCGGTCGAGGATTCGAGGGTGACCGTGGCGGTCGAACCCTTCGCGTCGGCCATCTGGCTCGCGACGGTGCGCTTCCAGATGAGGTCGTACAGCTTGAAGTCGTTGCCTCGGAGAGTCGATGCCAGCGAGGACGGCGTGCGGAACGTGTCGCCCGAGGGACGGATCGCCTCGTGGGCTTCCTGCGCGTTCTTGCTCTTGCCGCTGTAGAGCCGCGGCTTGTCCGGCACGGTCTCGGCGCCGTAGAGGTCGGCCGCCTGCTTGCGCGCCGCATCGATCGCCTGCTTGCTGAGCGACGGCGAGTCGGTACGCATATAGGTGATGTACCCGTTCTCGTACAGGGACTGGGCGACGCTCATGGTCTGCCTGGCCGAGAAGCGCAGCTTGCGCGCGGCCTCCTGCTGAAGGGTCGACGTCGTGAACGGCGCCGCCGGACGACGCGAGTACGGCTTCGACTCGACCGAGAGGACCTTGGCCTTGGACTGGGTGAGTGCCGCAGCGAGGGCGGTCGCCTTCTGCTCGTCGAGGATCGTGGACGAGTTCTTGAGCGCACCGGAGTCGTCGAAGTCGCGGCCGGTGGCGATGCGTTCACCGTCGAGACGGACGAGGCGCGCGGCGAAGCCGGCCTGGCCGTCCTCGGGCAGGAAGCGGGCGATGACGTCCCAGTACTGGGCGGCACGGAAGGCGAGTCGTTCGCGTTCGCGGTCGACGACGAGACGGGTCGCGGCGGACTGCACACGGCCGGCGCTCAGGCCGGGGCCGACCTTGCGCCACAGGACGGGCGAGATCTCGTAGCCGTAGAGGCGGTCGAGGATGCGGCGGGTCTCCTGGGCGTCGACGAGGTCGGTATCGAGTTCCCGCGTGTTGTCCTTCGCGGCGAGGATGGCTTCTTTGGTGATCTCGTGGAACACCATGCGGCGCACGGGGACCTTGGGCTGCAGGACCTGCAGGAGGTGCCACGCGATGGCCTCGCCTTCGCGGTCCTCATCAGTTGCGAGGAGGAGTTCGTCGGCGTTCTTGAGCGCTCGTTTGAGGTCGGCGACGGTCTTCTTCTTGGCGTCGGAGACGACGTAGTACGGCTCGAATCCGTTGTCGACGTCGACCGAGAACTTGCCGAGCGAACCCTTCTTGAATTCGACGGGAAGGTTCTTGGGCTCGATGAGGTCGCGGATGTGGCCGACCGAGGACAGCACCTCGTATCCTTCGCCGAGATATCCCGCGATCGACTTCATCTTGGTCGGCGACTCGACGATCACCAGTTTCTTGCCTGCCACGAGGCTCCTTCCATCAGCGACACCATACACACCTGTAGGCCACGCTTGTCCAATCGTAGGAGGTGGAGGATCGGGTCCAGCCCTTGCTTCCTCAGCCGTTCCGAGCACAATGAGACTCATGAGTACTCAGGAAAGCACCTACACTGTGAAGCTGACCGACGGTCCTTTGGAGGGCAAGACCATCGCCGCCCCGCTCTCCGCCGGTGAACCGACGGCCACCGTCGACGTCCCGAGCGGCACCGCCGGCAAGATCTACCGGTACGCGCGCACCGCTGGTCAGGAGTACGACGAGTCCGATGTCCCCAGCGCCGTGAACTACCGCTTCCTCGAAGCGGTGTTCTCGTCCTGATGCCACGCGTCGGGATCCGTACCTCTTAATACACTGCGACTTCGCAGACTCCCGCTCGCCACCCAATCAGCACACTGCGACTTCGCAGACTCCCGCTCGCCACCCAATCAGCACACTGCGACTTCGCAGACTCCCGCTCGCCACCCAATCAGCACACTGCGACTTCGCAGAACATGTAGCGGGAGGCGGGTCACGGCGGTGGAGGCCCGGCTCGGGCCGAGACGATGACATCTCCCCAGGGCGACGGCACGGCCACCGACACCGTGGCGATGAGCGAGTCCACCGTGCACTCGGTGACGCGTGCCTGATTGTGCTCAGCAGTGCGACTCGCCGCGTCGCACGAGATGCCTGGGACGCGTCCGGACGCCGTGTCCGCGGCGGCGAGCGCCGCAGCGTCCGCGGCAGCGGAGGCCATCTGATGGGCCACGAGCAGCGACCCGACGGGCACGACCGCGACGGCGAACGCGACGACGGCGCCGAGCACCCCGATCGCGAGCACCGATCCCGAACCACGTTCGTCGCCGGCCGCCGCGCTCAGGCGGCTGGGCCGGATGCCACCCGCCCCCGTACCTGTCCGAGGAGTCTCCAGCGGGGCGCCTCGACGCCCCATCATCGGCCTCCGTCCAGCGCACACGAGCTCGCCTCGACAGGCAGCCACCCCGCGGCATCGGCGACCGTCACCGTCACGCAGGCGTACTCGCCGTCTGTTCCCCCAGCAGTTGATGCACCAGGCAGCACCCGCCCCACCCTGGCAGCGGCCTCGCCCATCCCTTCACCGCGCGCGAGACTCCGAGCACCGTCAGCGGCGGCGTCCACCGCTCGCACCTGCATCGAGGCTGCCCCGACAGCGCCGAGACACAGTGCCAGTACAACGAGCACCGCTGGAACGAGAACGGCGAACTCCGCGGTGACGGAGCCGTCCTCGCTCCGCACCAGCGATGCGGCGCTCATCCGTTGGCCGTCAGCGCTCGGCGCACGAGATCGGTGAGGATGCCCTTGACCTCGTCACCTTTGAGGATCACGACCAACAGCCCGGCGAAGCCGACGGCCGCCATGGTCGCCACCGCGTACTCGGCGGTGGCGGAGCCTCGATCATCGTGCACGAGGCGATCGGCGACACCTCGCCAACCCTGACCATGACGGATCGGATCGAGCGAAGCCGGGCCGTGAGACGGGTGTTGGGGACGTGCGCGGCTCGCGAGGTTCGTTCGGTTCGGCCGGTGTCGTGTGCTCATGTCGAGTCCTTCCGCATCCAGAGGATGCTTGTCGGTCGGCACGAACAGGTCAATCCTCTCGAAGTCGCGAGCTGCTGGACAGCGAAAGCGGCACTTCTGTGGAAAACCGGCACAGGATCCCCGCTGTGGAGGAGGCGTGGTTCAGCGCGAAGAGGGCGAGCTACGCGCTCCTGCCTCCGGTTCCCGAACCGTCGCCGCGGTCTCGCAGCGAATCGACCATGCTCTGCAGGATCCGGAACGCGCCAGCCTGCTCAGCCTCCGTCATGCCGCCCAGCATCCTGACTTCGATCGACCGAACCGCTGCACTGGCCTGCGCGAGGTTCCGTCGCCCGCGAGGTGTGAGCCGTGCCGGGAGCACCTTCCCGACCGGCGCTTCAGCGGGCCTGATGACGGAGCCGTCCCGCTCCAAGGCCTGGAGCAGCACGTTCATCGACTGCCGTGTCACGAATGCGCCCCGCGCGAGCTCGGAGTTCGAGAGGCCCGACCGCTGGGCCAGCAACTCGAGGCAGGAGTAGTGCGTCACGGTCATCCCAAGTGGGCGCAGCACTTCCTCCATGGCGGCGCGCAGTGCGCTCGACGCTTCTTTCAGCAGGTACCCCAGTGACGTCTGCAGATCAACGCCGACTCCGTCTTGACTCATGTCAATATTCTGACATAGATTGATGCATGTCAGAAAGCTGACACGAAGAGAAAGAGCACAGCATGCCCGCAACCGGCCCCGATTTCATCTCGCTCCAAGTGCGCGACCTCGACGCATCGCAGTCGTTCTATGAGCAGTACCTCGGCCTCGTCCGCTCGGAGGCCGGACCGCCGCACGCTGTCGTCTTCGAGACGAAGCCGATCGCATTCGCCCTCCGCGACATCATTCCGGGCACCGATCTCGCGTCTGTTCAGCAGCCCGGCATCGGCGCTGCGATCTGGCTCCACGCCACAGAGGTGCAGGCCATCCACGACGCGCTCGTCGCTGACGGCCGAACCATCGTGAGCGCACCGATCGACGGCCCCTTCGGCCGGACGTTCACGTTCGCCGATCCAGACGGCTACCAGATCACCCTCCACGACCGCGCCTGATCGGCCGGGCGCTCTCACTCGCGAGGCCTCGGCTCCGCTCCGATCACCACCCGACGGAGGTGGCGGCGAGGACACTGAGGAGCAGCGGCGCGACACCGATGACCATGAACGCGGGCAGGACGCAGACGCCGAGCGGGATCATCAGTCGCGTCGCGAGGACCGCAGCGGCGCGTTGCCCGTCGGTCAGGGCCTGCTCGCGGCATTGGTCGGCCTCGCTCCGCAAGAGTTCTCCGGCAGGAACGCCCGCTCTCGTGGAGAGACGGAGCACCCGATCGACTCCCGCATCGTCGAATGCCAGACCGAACCGTTCACACGCCGTCGCCGCGACGGCTCGCGCTCCCGTCGCGGACCCGCCGCCGGCCATCGCAACCGCGACGAGATCCAGCGAGAGGCCCGGCGACGGATCGCGCAGACAGGCCCTCCGCGCCAGGGCCGCACTCCAGCGCCATCCGGCGAACATGCATGCCGAACCTGCGAACAGGCAGATCAGCCCGGGAATCGTGGCGAACAGCGTCCGGATCGTGTCGAACCCGAGGGCTGCCCCCAGCAGCACGGATACGACGGGCAGCCAGAGCACGAGCTTCGCGGTGGCTGCGGGGCCCGCGAGCGCCGTCCCGACGTCGTGATCGATCTGGTCGAGCGCGCGAAAGGACGCCGACAGGTCCCGCAGGCACACGCCGAGTGGAGCGCCGGTCGTCGTGGCCACCTGCCAGGCTGCCGCCAATCCACTCCACAGCTCCGTGCGATCGCCCTGTCGAGCCCGCCCCGCCCCCGTGCGAACCCGATCACCACCGATCACCGCTGAGACGTCGTCGCCGGAACGTGCCGCCTCTGCGATCGATGCGAGGCGACCAGTATCCGCCGACCCGCCGTCCTCGGCCGGCACGGCCAGCTCGGCAACGTACGCCCAGGCGTTCGCGGGGGCCACTCCGGCGCCGAGCAGCACCGCGAGCTGCGTGGTCGTCCGCGCGACATCGGCGACCGCAGTATCCGGAGTCGCTCCGGGTCTGAAGAGCGACCTCATGAGACCTCCTCGACGGCAAGACGATCTCGCGCGTCCAACACGAATCGCCCGACCGCGACGACGCGACGTCCTTCGGCGAGGCGTGCGAGCTGGATCACGAGGCCGATGGCGCTCGTGACCTGGCGGGCGACCGCGTCGGGAGTCATCCCTGCGAGCGCGCCGAGCGCCTCGATCCGCGCGGGGACGTCGGTGAGGGAGTTCGCGTGGAGTGTGCCGGCACCCCCGTCGTGTCCTGTGTTGAGCGCCGACAGGAGTTCTCTGATCTCCGCTCCGCGACACTCGCCGAGGACGAGACGATCCGGCCGCATCCGCAGCGCTTCCCGCAGCAGTCGCTCCAGATCGATGCCGCCGGCGCCCTCGAGGTTGGCCTGACGCGACTGCATGGCGACGACGTGCGGATGACGGATACGCAGTTCGGCGACGTCTTCGATGAGCACGATGCGTTCGGCCGGGTCGGCGAGCCCGAGCAGCGCTCCGAGGAGCGTGGTCTTGCCGCTCCCGCCTGCGCCTGTGATGAGGAGGTTCGTGCGTCTGCCCACCGCTTCCCGCAGGAGCGTTCCGACCGAGGATGAGAACGTTCCGGCGCGTTCGAGACCATCGAACGACAGTGTGTCGGTGCGCGGCACGCGGATCGACAGGAGTGTGCCGCGCGTGGACACGGGCGGGAGGACGACGTGCACCCGGATGCCGTCGTGCAGGCGGACGTCGACGCACGGCGTCGCCTCGTCCACGTGCCGGCCGCCACGGGCGACGAGCGCGACGGCGAGCGCTCTGATCGAGGTCTCATCCGTCCGCCATCCCGCCTCTCGGATGAGTCCGGCCCCGTGGTCGAGCCACAGTCCGGTCTCGCCATTGACGAAGAGGTCCGTGACCCCGGGATCGGCCACGTACGGCGCGAGCGCACCGAAATCCGTGAGCACGGGATGGAGAGGGCCTTGACCACGCCCATCGCCTGACACATCGTGCGCACTGCCACCGACGTCAGCGTCGACTTCAGCGCCGACGGCGGCGGCGGCGGCGGCGACGTCGGGCAGCGGGCCGTCGCGGGTTCGACCGCGGGCCCGGGGTGCTGCGACGAATCGTTCAGTCATCCAGCGAGCGTAGGCATCGACTCCTCATCCCGGGGCCTGCGAGGCCCGACGGTGGACAACTCCGGCCGACGGTTCCCCTGTGGAGGAGTCTCCCCGCCGCCTCAGGTCCTCCGCTTGCAGGAAGACGCCGTCAGTCCGCGGCCGGCACCCGACCGACGAGCGCGAGGATCTCGCGGGCCGGCGTCTCGAGCCGGTAGACGGTGTCCGAAGCGGCGGCGCGGAACACGTCATCGCCGATGATCCACTGCCGCCCGTCGCCGTCGATCAGGACGCAGCCGGCAGCGCCGTACGCGACCAGCTCATCCCCCACCCGCAGCAGCACGGGACTCGCGACGGGGACGCCGTCGATGCCACCTGCCGGGCCGACGGATCGGCTCATGGCGGTCCGCCCCGCCCGGACGCCGTCGAGCAGCGCGTCGACGCTCACGTCCGTCGCGGCCACCCACGTGGTCACGAGACCCGGCCGCAGCCCGGACTCCGGATAGTGGAAGTCACTGCCGCCGAGCGGGATCGCACCGGTTCCCCACGCGTGCCACCACGACCACGCACCGCGATCGGTCGGCGCGGCGAGCCAGCTGGAGTGGAAGACCTCGGCGTGCGTCGGTCGTTCCGCTAGAGCCCACTGCCACGCGCAGTCGCCGGACACGGGATGGTTGATCGACAGGACTCCCCCGTCCTCTGCGACCTGCGCGACCCACGCGTCCGGGTGCGTCCGGAAGTCGACCCAGCGGATGTCGCCGAACGCGTTGGCATGGCCGCGCCCGGTGGTCACCTCCTGACCGGGAATCATCGTGAGGCCGTACTCTGCACCGATGCCGGGCAGAGACGCGTGATGGCTGATCGTGTTGTGGTCGGTGACGGCGACGAAGTCGAGACCTTCCGCCACCGCTCGTTCCGCGACCTGGCGGATCGAGGTGCTGCCGTCGGAGTGCAGCGTGTGGGCGTGGAAATCGCCCGCGAACCAGGTGAGGCCCTCCGGGGCGGCGAACGCGGGACGCCCGGCCGGCGTGGCTCGCGCAACGGGCGGGGCGACATCGGGATCACGGAACACGATGCCGCCGGGCGTCCGGATGACGACGTCGAGTTCCACCCCGTCGGCGGGAATCACGTGCAGTCCGAGGACCACAACCCACCGACCGGTTTCGATCCGTCCCGGGACGTAACCCCACGTGGCTGCGTTTTCGGCGATCACGAATCGACGTCGCGCGCCGCCCGACCACCCCCGCCAGCCCGCAGGCCCCTCGCATCCGAGGTCGATGCGCGCGCCCGTCGAACCGTCGTAGTCGAGGAGGACCTCGAACGATTCCTCGCCGTCCGCGATCTCGAACGGGACCTCCAGGTAGGGCGATTCCGCCCTCGTCTGCGGCGTGACGGCGATCCGATGGCGTTGTTCAGACATACAGACAAACTACCGACTGCGTGGCCGCAAGAACCGAATCAGGGCGGAGTGACGATCCCGGAGCGGACACGGGACTCAGAAAAAAGTGAGGGCGGCACCCATTGGGGGGAATGGATGCCGCCTCTGCGGCGCTGGATTGGGGGAATCACTGACGCCGCACGCCAGAATATGTATTCGGCCGAATGCAAGTCTACGCTGCACAAGACGGATTGCAAGACGATTCTTGACGCCAAATCGGGGGTAGCACGTATGCGGTCGACCACCTTGTCCTGATAATGAGGCGTCAACGGCTGGTACACGCGTACCTGCGCACCATTCCTGACGGATCGAACAGACTCATGGACGCCTCCTCCCACCCGCAGCGATGACTCCCCGGCCGCTTCATGACAGCCCGTTCGATGGCGTGTAACCGCGCGTTGACGAGCACGACCGATCGAAGCGGTACGCTCGTTGTGCACATCTCGACGCCGTGGTTCGCACCACGCGGGAGAGGTCGCCACGAGGTTCGCAAAGGAGCGAGAGAGACACGATGAACACTCAGATCGACAGCCTGCTGCAGGAGGATCGACGGTTCCCACCGTCGGAGGAATTCACGAAGACAGCGGTCGCGAACGCAGAGCTCTACGAGCGGGCGAGCGAGGACCGGGTCGGATTCTGGGCAGACCAGGCACGCGACCTCCTGCACTGGCACGAGCCGTTCACGAAGACCCTCGACTGGTCCAACCCTCCGTTCGCCACCTGGTTCGAGGACGGCAGCCTCAACGTCGCCTACAACTGCCTCGACCGCCACGTCGAAGCCGGCAACGGCGAGCGCGTCGCGATCCATTGGGAAGGCGAGCCAGGCGACTCCCGCACCATCACCTACGCGGAACTGACCGCAGAAGTGAAGCGCGCCGCCAACCTGTTCACGAGCCTCGGCGTCAACGCCGGCGACCGTGTGGCCATCTATCTGCCGATGATCCCCGAGGCGATCGTCTCGATGCTCGCGGTGGCTCGCATCGGCGCCGTGCACTCCGTCGTGTTCGGCGGGTTCAGCGCCGACAGCCTGCGCTCCCGCATCGACGACGCCGAGGCGAAGCTCGTCATCACGGCCGACGGCGGTTGGCGCAAGGGCAAGGTCTCCGCGCTCAAGCCGGCGGTCGACGCCGCGCTCGACGCTCGAGGAGACCTCCCCGAGCAGTCGACCGTCACGAACGTCCTCGTCGTCCGCCGCGGCGAGAACGACGTGGCGTGGAAGGAAGGCCGCGACCTCTGGTGGCACGAAGCGGTCGCCTCTGCGGAGGCGGAGCACGTGGCAGAGGCCTTCCCCGCGGAGAGCCCGCTCTTCATCCTCTACACGTCCGGCACCACGGGGAAGCCGAAGGGCATCCTCCACACGACCGGCGGGTACCTCACGCAGGTCGCGTTCACCCACAAGAACGTCTTCGACCTGCACCCCGAGACCGACGTCTACTGGTGCACTGCCGACATCGGCTGGATCACCGGGCACAGCTACGTGACGTACGGTCCGCTCGCCAACGGCGCCACGCAGGTGCTGTACGAGGGCACGCCGGATGCACCGCACCCCGGCCGGTGGTGGGAGATCATCGAGAAGTACGGCGTGAGCATCTTCTACACCGCTCCCACCGCGATCCGCTCGTTCATGAAGCTCGGCCGCAAGATCCCGAAGCAGTTCGACCTCTCCTCGCTCCGCCTGCTCGGTTCCGTCGGTGAACCGATCAACCCGGAAGCCTGGATGTGGTACCGGAAGATCATCGGCGGCAAGCTCGCCCCCATCGTGGACACGTGGTGGCAGACGGAGACCGGCGCGATCATGATCTCCGCGCTCCCCGGGGTGACGGCGACGAAGCCCGGCAGCGCCCAGGTGCCGATCCCTGGCGTCTCGATCGACGTGGTCGACGACGACGGCCAGCCGGTCGGCGCCGGCGGTGGCGGCCTGCTCGTGGTGACGGAACCGTGGCCGTCGATGCTGCGCGGCATCTGGGGCGACCCCGAACGCTTCGTCGAGACGTACTGGGACAAGTTCAAGGACGTCGAGGGCGGCCCCTTCTACTTCGCGGGTGACGGCGCTCGTCTCGACGGCGATCGGGACGTCTGGCTGCTGGGCCGCGTCGACGACGTCATGAACGTGTCCGGCCACCGCCTGTCCACGGCGGAGATCGAGTCGGCGCTCGTCGCCAACGAGATGGTGGCGGAGTCCGCCGTCGTCGGTGCGGCCGATGAGACGACCGGCCAGGCCGTCGTGGCGTTCGTGATCATCAAGGAGAGCCACCTCGAGCAGGCGAGCGGCATCGCCGACATCGCACAGACCCTTCGCCTGTGGGTCGGCGAACAGATCGGTCCGATCGCAAGGCCCCGTGAGGTCTACATCGTGAACGAGCTGCCGAAGACGCGTTCGGGCAAGATCATGCGGCGCCTGCTGCGCGATGTGGCGGAGGGCCGGGAGATCGGCGACACCACGACGCTCGCGGACACGACCGTCATGCAGATCATCACGGACAAGATGCTGCCGTAGCCACCGCCGCACGGCAGAAGGAGAACCGCGCGAGAGAAGGTCCGGATACCCGGATCACACCTTCTCTCGCGCGGTTCTCCTTCTCTCGTGCACCTCCTGCACAGCTCGCGTCGCAGCGCGTCCTGTCCACAGATCACCGATCGGCCACGTTCAGGACACGGGGTCGGTCCACGCTCGACGTATGAAGATCATCGACTGGTTGGAACAGCGCCGCGGCATCGCACATCGTGCCGACGCGATCGAGGCCGGATTCACTCGAACGGGGATCGAGCGCGCCGCGGAGGGAGCACGGCTGCAGGTGCTTCGTCGCCACTGGCTCGTCGCGCCTCAGCATGATGCGGACCTGTTGATGGCGGCCTCGCTCGGAGGCGCGCTCACCTGCATCAGCGCGGCGCGAACTCTCGGATTGTGGAACATCCCGGACGGTTTGTTGCATGTCAGCGCGCGGCCGAACGCGACGGTGAAAGCACGCAGCGGCGTTCGCTTGCACTGGGGCAGCGGCCCTGCTCCCCGCAGCTCGAGGGAACTCGTCGAACCCGTCGAGAACGTGCTGATGCACCTCGCGAAGTGTCAGCCGTTCGAGCGGGCCCTCGTCATCTTCGAGTCGGCGATTCGTCGCGATCTGGTCTCGCAGGAACACCTCGCTCGACTCCGCGGCGGCCAGGCCGAGTTGACGACCGTCGTCCGTGCATCTGGCCGCACATCGGACTCCGGCATCGAGACCATCCCCTGGGCCAGACTCGCCCGCTTGGGCATCCTCGTTCGACGGCAGGTGATGATCGACGGCCATCCGGTCGACGGCCTGATCGGAGACCGCCTCATCGTGCAGGCGGACGGGCACGAGCCCCACACCACACGTGCTCAGCGCGATCGAGACGTGCGGCAGGATCGACGACTTGTCCTCCTCGGCTACACCGTGCTCCGGTTCACCTACACACAGATCATGTACCACTGGCCGGATGTCGAGCGCACCGTCGTCGCGGCCATCGCCCAAGGTCTGCATCTCGCGGCATGACGCACCGCCGCACGGCAGAAGGAGAACCGCGCGAGAGAAGGTCCGGATACCCGGATCACACCTTCTCTCGCGCGGTTCTCCTTCTCCCAAACAGGCGACTATGCGAAGGAGACGACGAGCTCCACCTCGACGGGCGAGTCGAGCGGCAGCACCGAGACCCCCACGGCCGAGCGCGCGTGCACGCCGACCTCACCGAAGATCTCGCCGAGCACCTCCGAGGCGCCGTTGATGATGGCCGGCTGCCCCGTGAATGCGGGGTCGGACGATACGAAGCCGACGACCTTGACGATGCGCGTGATGCGGTCGAGCGAACCGATGACGCTCTCGACCGCGGCGAGCGCGTTCAGAGCGGAGGTGCGTGCGTAGGCCTTCGCGTCCTCCGGCGAGACGAGCCCTTCACCGACCCCGACCTTGCCCGTCGCGGGGAGCACCCCGGCCACCATGGGCAGCTGGCCCGAGGTGTAGACGTGGTCGCCGGAGACGACGGCGGGCACATAGGCGGCCACCGGCGGATTCACGGGCGGCAGGGTGATGCCGAGTTCGGCGAGTCGGTCGGCGATGCGGGTCATGCGTGGGTCCTCCGGTACGTGTGGGAACTGACGTGGTCGTGCGCGGCGTCGGCGGCGCGATCGGACGTGCCGTGCGGCTGTCGCGAGCGGCCGACCCGTCGGCGGCGTCAGACCTGAACGATCCGATGCGCCGGTTCGACGGAAGCGGACGCGACGGAGGCCGACGCCACGGAAGCGGATCAGGCGTCGGCGACGGGACGCTTCAGGTAGGCGACGAGCCCGCCTTCGGGCCCTGTGACGATCTGGACGAGCTCCCAGCCCTCGCCGCCCCAGTTGTTGAGGATGGCGGACGTGTTGTGCACGATCAGCGGCGTGGTGAGGTACTCCCAGCGAGTCATGGCTCTCCTAGATGTGGGCCGCCGAGCGGCTGACGAAACAGGAAGCGTGCGGCGGAAGGCCTCCCTCATCGGGGATTCCCTGCCAGCTGAGCGGTTCATGGGAACCGCACAGCGGAGTCCAAGTCAAGCTCGCTCCCAGCTTCCATGCCTACGGTCGATCCTATGCCCGAACCCCGTTCCAGAGCGAAGGTCGCCGTCGCAGGCTTCCTCGGCTTCGTCGGCCTCAGTGTCGCAGCCGGAGTCCTCGCCACCGCCGCGGTCACCCCCGCCATCGCCGTGACCGGCCTCGCCACCAGCACGAGCATCTCCGTCTTCGACGGTCTCCCCGACTACCTGCAGCTCGACGCGCTCGCCCAGAAGTCCAACATCTACGCGAAGGATGCCGCCGGGAACCCGGTGCTCCTCGCCTCCTTCTACGACCAGAACCGCATTGAGGACAGCTGGGACCAGATCTCGCAGTTCGCCAAGGACGCGGCCGTGTCGGCAGAGGACCCCCGGTTCTACGAGCACGGCGGCGTCGACCTCATCGGTACGACTCGAGCCGTCCTCAGCAACTTCGGTGGCGGTGGCGGCCTGCAGGGCGGTTCGTCGATCACCCAGCAGTACGTGAAGAACGTCCTCGTCCAGAAGGCGGAGGCCATCCCGGACAAGAAGAAGAGCGAAGCCGCCTACAAGGAGGCGACCGCGACCACTCCGGAACGCAAGCTCAAGGAGATGCGATACGCGATCGGCCTCGAGAAGACCTACGGCAAGCAGGACATCCTGCGCGGCTACCTCAACATCGCCGGATTCGGTGGACGCGTCTATGGCATCGAAGCCGCGGCGAACTACTACTTCAACACGAGCGCAGCGAACCTCACCCTCGAACAGGCCGCCACCCTCATCGCGATCGTGAACAACCCGGAGAACCTCCGTATCGACCGGCCCGATGACAAGGACAACGGTTCGGCCAACGGTTACGCGCTCACGCTGGACCGTCGTGATTACGTGCTCAAGCAGATGCTCACCGAGAAGAACATCACGAAGGAGCAGTACGACGCCGCGAAGGCGGCGCCGATCACGCCGTCGATCAACGTGCCGGTGACCGGCTGCCAGGCGGCCGGCAGCTCCGCGTACTTCTGCGATTACGTGACGAAGGTCCTGCAGAACAATGAGGTCTTCGGATCGACGCAGGACGAGCGCTGGGCGAACTTCACGCGCGGCGGCTACAGCGTCTACACGACGCTCGACGTCGACCTGCAGAACGTCTCGCAAGAAGCGATCGACGAGTATGTCCCGAAGTCCAGCGACCAGCTCGACATCGGCGCCGTGTCCGTCTCCGTCCAGCCTGGCACCGGTCGCATCCTCGCGATGGCCCAGAACAAGGACTACTCGCAGGACCCGGAGATCTTGAACTCGGGCGCGAACTACAGCGCCATCAACTACAACACGGACTCCGACTACGGCGGATCGGGCGGATTCCAGCCCGGGTCGACGTACAAGATCTTCACGTTGACCGACTGGCTGAAGGAAGGCCACGGCGTCAACGAGACGATCAACGCGAACCGTCGCTCCAACTGGGGCACCTTCACCGATTCCTGCGCGACCGGAGGCACCGTTCAGGCCGATGCCGGCTGGAATCCGCAGAACGATGAGGGCGAGTCCGGCAACTGGACCGTTCGCCGTGGAACCGAGCAGTCGGTGAACACGGTGTTCGTCGGCATGGCCAAACAGCTCGACCTGTGCGGCATCCGCAAGACGGCCGAGTCGATGGGCGTGCACCGCGCCGACGGTACGCCGCTCCTGCAGTCCCCTGCGACGGTCCTCGGCACGAACGAGGTCGCACCGCTGAGTATGGCGGGCGCCTTCGCGACGCTGGCCTCCGGCGGCACCACGTGCGACCCGATCGCGATCGACTCGATCACGAAGCCGGACGGCTCCGCGGTGACGGTCCCCCAGGCGAACTGCCGCCAGTCGGTCGATCCCAAGATCGCCGCCGCTGCCGACGACGTGCTCCAGGGCGTGGTCTCCAACGGAACGGCATCGTCCTCCGGCGCCAGGACGAGCGGTCAGGGCGAGCTCATCGGCAAGACCGGCACCACCGACGACGCCGAGGCGACATGGATGAGCGGCGCGAGCACGACGGTCGCAACAGTCGTCGGCACGTTCAATGTCTCGGGACACGTGAACCTGCGGAACACGTACTTCGACGGCAACCAGGTGGCGAACCTCCGCCACTACATCTGGCCGAAGATCATGAGTGAGGCCCTCGCGAAGTATCCGGGCGGCGATTTCCCGTCGGCGGACCGCGCGACGCTCAACGGCTCGAAGAACTCATCGAGCAACCAGAGCAACGACACGCCCTCCAGCACGCCGACACCGACGCCGTCTTCGACGCCGAGCCCCAGCTCGACGCCGAGCGACGACCCCAGCGGCAACGGCGACGACACGGGCCAGGGAAACTCGGGGAACGGCGGGACGGGGAACACCGGGAACGGCGGGACGGGAAACGGCACGGACCCGGGCCGGAGAGAGTAGGAAAAGGGCCGGTCCAGGGCACTTCCACTGGACCGGCTTGCACGTCGAATTGGCAACAATCGGTGCGATAGCCAACACTTGACGAGCGCTTTTCCAGGTTTGTCGCTTACCATCGACCCATGCCTGAACAACATCGCACGGCTACCGGTGTGCTCGGAGGCCTTCTCGGCTTCCTCGGCCTGAGCGTCGCAGCCGGCGTTCTCGTCGCCGCCACCGTCACGCCTGCCCTCGCCGTCACCGGCATTGCGACCAACAGCACGATCAGCGTCTTCGACAGTCTCCCCGACTATCTGGCGCTCGACGAGCTCGCCCAGAAGTCGAACATCTACGCGGTCAACGCCGACGGCGCACCGGTGCTCATGGCTTCGTTCTACCAGCAGAACCGCATCGAAGTCGGCTGGGACCAGATCTCCGCCTTCGTGAAGGATGCGGCTGTCTCCGCGGAGGACCCCCGCTTCTTCGACCACGGCGGCGTCGACCTCATGGGTACGGCACGCGCTGTCCTCAGCAATGCCAGCGGCGGCGCGACCCAGGGTGGTTCGTCGATCACGCAGCAGTACGTGAAGAACGTCCTCGTGCAGAAGGCCGAAGCGATCACCGACGAGGCCAAGATGAAGGCCGCGTACAAGGAGGCCACCGCGACCACTCCGCAGCGCAAGCTGAAGGAGATGCGGATGGCGATCGGCCTCGAGAAGCGCTACGGCAAGCAGGACATCCTGCGCGGCTACCTCAACATCGCCGGATTCGGCGGACGCGTCTACGGCATCGAAGCCGCAGCGAACTACTACTTCAACACGAGCGCAGCGAACCTCACCCTCGAACAGGCCGCCACCCTCATGGCCATGGTGAACAACCCGGAGACCCTCCGCATCGACCGCCCCGAGAGCGAGACCAACGGCGCGGCGAACGGTTACGCGGAGACCCTCGACCGGCGCAACTACGTCCTCGGCAAGATGCTTTCCGAGAAGAAGATCACCACAGAGCAGTACGACGCGGCGATGGCCGTGCCGATCACACCGGCGATCACGCCCTCCAGCACCGGCTGCCAGACCGCCCCGGCCGGCTCGGGCTTCTTCTGCGACTACGTCACGAGAGTCTTCCAGAACGACGCGATCTTCGGCGAGACGGAAGACGCCCGGTGGGCCAATTTCACACGCGGCGGCTACGACGTCTACACGACGCTCGACCTCGACGTGCAGGCAGCTGCACAGGCCGCGCTGGATGAGTACATCCCTCATGACAGCGACTCCTACGGCGTCGACATCGGGGCCGTCGGCGTGACCGTCCAGCCGGGTACCGGGCGCATCCTCGGCATGGCGCAGAACAAGGACTACTCGAACGATCCAGACGTCTTGAACACCGGACGCAACTACAGCGCCCTGAACTACAACGCCGATGAACCGTACGGAGGTTCCCTGGGCTTCCAGCCGGGCTCGACCTACAAGGCGTTCACGCTGGCGGAATGGCTCAAGGAAGGCCACGGTCTGAACGAGGGCGTCGACGGACGGAAGCGTTCCCCGTGGGGCACGTTCAAGGACAGCTGCGCCGACGGCGGCACGGTGTACGCGGGCAGTGATTGGAACCCGGGGAACGACGAGGGCGGCAACGGCGGGTACTACACCGCAATGCAGAGCACGAAGAACTCCATCAACACAGGATTCATCGCCATGGCGAAGCAGCTCGACCTGTGCGGCATCCGCAAGACGGCAGAAGCGATGGGTGTGCACCGCGCCGATGGCACGCCACTCCTGCAGTCTCCCGCAACGGTACTCGGAACGAACGAGGTGGCGCCGCTCAGCATGGCGACCGCATTCGCGACCTTCGCTTCGGGCGGTATCACCTGCGATCCGATCGCAATCGACAAGATCGTGAAGCCAAATGGCGAGGAAGCGCCCGTGCCCGCCGCGAACTGCCGGCAATCGCTCGAAGGAAACGTCGCGTCGACCGCGAACGCCGCTCTGCAGCAGACCTTCAACGGCGGAACGACGGCCGCTTCGCGAGTTGGCGACGGCATCCCGCTCATCGGTAAGACTGGAACCACCGACAACAACGAAGCGACCTGGATGAGCGGCGCGAGCACGAAGGCGGCGACGGTCGTCGGCGTCTTCAACGCCACCGGCCACGTCAACCTTCGACGCACCTGGTTCGATACGAGCAGCACTCGCGTCGCCGACCTCCGTCACAAGATCTGGCCGCAGATCATGGCGGTGGCGAACAGCAAGTACGGCGGCGAAGACTTCGGCGCCGCCGATCCGAGCCTGCTCAACGGTCAGTCCGTCCAGGTCCCGGACGTCAAGGGCAAGTCCATCGAAGAAGCCCAGAAGCTCATCGAGGACGCGGGCTTCGGCTTCGAGAACGGCGGCGCGGTCGATTCCGAACTGCCTGCCGGACAGGCCACGGGATCGGACCCCTCCGGTTCGGCTCCGAAGGGCTCGATCGTCAAGGTGACGACGTCGAACGCGGCTCTGGCCATCGTCCCCGATGTGAGCGCCGCGACGAGCTTCGAGGATGCGAAGGGCCAGCTCTCGCAAGCGGGCTTCACGACCGTCGGACAGGCCTGTAAGGCCGATCCAGGGGCCGGTGCCGCCAAGATCACCGGCGTCGATCCACCGGCCGGCACAGCGGCGCGCAAGGACGGCAAGGTGACGGTCTCCATCACCAAGCCGGCCTGCTAGCCGACGTCCTCCTCGAAGGCGGGTCCGATCATCTCGATCGGGTCCGCCTTCGTCGTTGCGAGCTCACGCGGGGCGCCTGCGGACGACGACGCGCTGGCTGTGCACACACCCGCGTTCGGCGTGTTCGGAGGGTCCCACCGGGTAGGGTCGAAGGGTCGGAATGGATACCGTTTCGACGAGGCCGGCCCCGCAGGGCAGACCCGGGTCCCGCCCGGAAACGAACGGAGTCCACATGACGTCTCGCACTGGAGTGAGCATCGGCGCAGCCGCCGGGGCGATCGCAGCGGCGGGTGCCCTCACGTTCGCGTACGCCTCGCTCATCGAGCGCAACGCCTTCACGCTGCGCAGGGTCACCGCGCCGGTGCTCGCGCCGGGTTCACAGCCCATCACGGTCCTGCACGTCTCCGACCTCCACATGGCGCCGTGGCAGACCCGCAAGCAGGCCTGGCTTCGGTCGCTCGCAGAGCTGAAGCCCGATGTCGTCGTCAACACGGGCGACAACCTCGGGCACGAGCACGGCATCGACGGCATCCGCGCCGGCCTCAGCGTCTTCGAGGGCGTCCCCGGCATGTTCGTCCACGGGTCGAACGACTACTACGGTCCGTCGTTCCGCAACCCGGCACGGTACTTCATGGGGCCGTCCAAGACGCACGCGAAACCTGCGACCCTCGACACAGCAGCCCTGGAACGCTTCTTCACGGAGAAACTCGGCTGGATCGATCTCAACAACGCTGTCGGTTCGCTCACCATCCGGGACACGCGCCTGGACCTCTTCGGCGTCGATGACCCGCACCGTCACTTCGATCGGCTCGACACGCTCACGGCGCTCATCGACGAACGGCTGGACGATGAGACGCTCACGACCTCGGATCCCTCTCTCGCCCACACGGTCACGGTCGGCGTCACCCACGCGCCGTACCAGCGCGTTCTGGACGCGTTCGTGACGCAGGGCGCCGACATCATCTTCGCTGGCCACACGCACGGCGGACAGGTGTGCGTGCCGGGCTTCGGAGCGCTCGTGACCAACTGCGACATCCCGCGCGACAAGGTGAAGGGGCTGAGCGTCTGGCGCCACGCCCTGCGCTCTGCGTACCTGAACGTGTCGGCAGGCCTCGGCACATCGATCTACGCGCCCGTGCGGTTCGCCTGCCGCCCGGAGGCGACCCTCCTCACGCTGCTCCCCCGCCGCTCCGTCGTCTGACACAGGCGGCCGGTCCACCGCCCGATGTCAGTGCTCAGCGTCCTCGGTCGGGGCGACCGAACCGCTTGTGCGCCGCCTGGCGCGTGGTGCCGAGCACAACGCCGATGGCCGCCCATGAGTCCCCCGCGTCGTGTGCGTTGTGAACCGCCTGGTCGAGTCGGGCTTGCGCCGCTTCGAGTTCCGTCAGTGCCTCGCCGATGGCCCGGAGGTGCGCTCCGTCTCGCGCTTGCTCGGTGCGGTGCGCGAGGCTGTCGAGCCACGCGTCGGTCGACGTGCGTTTCGTCGTCTTCATGTTCGCCGTCCGTTCAGGGAATCAGATGGTACAGGTGAGGGCGGAGCTCGTCCGCGTGGATGATCTTCGTCGGACCGGGTGAAGGCTTGGCGACGATCTCAAGGAATCGGCCATCCTGCGCGGGGCCGATGATGAACACCTGCTGTTCTCCTTGGTAGTCCTCTTCGAGGTACACGATCGGGTGCCGGATCGCATGCCTGATGTCGTCGTGAGCGACACCGTGCTTGGATGCGCTGGTCCTGATCTGCATGTCATCTCCCCAGGGTCTCGCACATGCGCACATCTGTCAACCTTACGTTGACGCAGTGGCCCGAGTGCGATGAGTGCGAAAAGCCTCAGCGTATTCGCCTGCGGATCATGCTGCAGATGTTCTCCACAGGGAGCACGCGCGGGAACGCGACAGTCGCCGTTCAGTTCTCGCGTGGGACGAAGGGGAGCCGACGAGCACGCACTGCGGCACGGAACTGGAGCGGCAGAAACAGAGAAGCCCGGCCAGATGAATCATCTGGCCGGGCTTTGCTGTCGGGGTAGCGGGATTTGAACCCACGACCTCTTCGTCCCGAACGAAGCGCGCTACCAAGCTGCGCCACACCCCGATTGGCCCGAGGGCCGTGTCTAGGATACCCGATTTTTCGGCGACCGAAGTACGCCTCTGCTCAGATTCCCCGACGATGTGTCCGCGCCGCCGTGCGAACGCCAGTGTGGGCACGGCGACACGGCGATCCTAAGCTTCCTTGCGGCGACGGACCAACACCACGGCGAGGGCCGCGAGACCGGCGGCGAGCAGGCCGCCCGCGATCCACGGGAGCACGGTGCCCTGGAATCCGGTGTCGGCCAGCGGCGAGCCGCTGTCCGCCGTCGCGGGGCCGGAGTCGGACGTCGCAGCGGCTGCGGCCGCGCCGGCTTCGACGACCGTGAAGTCGGACGAGTCCGTGATGGCGCCCTGCTTCGCCGTGAGCGTGTACGTGCCGAGTGAGGACTTGCCGGTCGTGATGTCGAGGGCGATGCTGCCGGCGGCATCCGCCTTCACCGTGATCGACTTCGTCGACGTGCCGACGGTCAGCGCGTTCGCCGCGTCTCCGGAGATCGTGATTGCCACGTCCTGCCCGGGCTGCCAGAAGTCGTCACAGCTGTAGGACACGGCGGTCCCCTGTGCAACGCTCGTCGGCGTGATCGAGTTGCAGCTGCCCGGCCCGTAGCCCTCGGCGGCGTTGGCCGCGGTGGGGACGGCGAGGACGGCGAGCACACACAGTGCCGCGGCAGAGAGCGTTCGTTTCATGGCTGGGCCCCAATCGAGAGTGGACGGGTGCGCGGGCGAGCAGCATGCTCGATCGCTCCGATGTCGTCATCATGGTAGGCCCGAAAGCGGGTGCGGATCATCACGAAAAGCGCGGAATTCCGCGGATGTGCCCACCACTGGGGCCACCTGGATTGGCGGTAACGCGCGGCGTCAGGGACCGTCGGGACGGCCTCGGGGAGGCCGGCCCGACGTGCTCGGCGTTCACCGCAGCGAGCGGTGCTCCAGCTCAGACCTGCTGACGGCGGCGCGCTGCGACGATCGTGAACACGGCCGCTCCCATCACGAGGAGTCCCCCGCCGATCCAGGCGAGCGTCCCACCGGTGAAGCCGGTCTCGGCGAAGGCGCGTTCAGTGACGGTGAACGATGCGGTCTCCGTAGTGGTGCCGCCTGCAGTGACCTGCTCGGCCGTGACCGTGCACGTGCCGCTCTGCGTCGGTGACGTCTGCACCTGCACGGCGAAGGCACCGTCGGCTGTCGCTGCGAAGGGAGCCGCTGTTCGAGGCGCGACGGCTGCTGCCGCGGGTGCGGCCTGAGCCTTGGGCGCCGTGGTCGGCTCGGCCGTCGGCGTCGCCGCTGCCGGGAGGTGGCATCCGGGACCCTCGACGACGACATCGACGGGCGTGGTCGGAGCGAACGTGCCGTTGCAGGAGAAGGTGACGGTGTCACCCTCCATGACGCTGACGGGCGTGATGGTGGCGCAGCCACGCGGGCCATAGGTGGAGGTCGAGGTCTCGGCCGAGGTCGCAGCGATTGCGGCGGTCGGGACGGCGAAAACGGAAAGCAGGCACAGCGCTGCTAGGGCAAGGGTGCGTTTCATGATGATGTTCCCCAGAACGTCAAATGTTCCCCGGCCGACACCGATTTCGGGTGGGCGTCAGCAGAAGGCCTCGTTGTGCACGAATTCGGGTGTCGTGGCATCCGGAGGTGCCATCACGATACGTCAGGAAGCGCAGGCAGGGAAGGCTTCGAAGCCGATTTTCCCCGTAATTCCGGGGGTTGTGACCAGCTTTGGGGGTACTTCGGAGGCCTTCGGGGCGCGCACCGTGAACTCGAGCCGCTTCGACTCCCCCGGTTCGAGGGTCACATCCGTCTGGGCGTACAGTCGTCCCGTCGGATCGGTCACGGCTTTCACGGCGAGGTCCTTGCCGTCGTTCGCTCGGAGCAGCGATGCGGCCAACGGGCCGTGCAGGACGACGCGTGTGGCGATGTCGCCTGGAGGGGTTCCGAAGATCCCGTCAGCGGTCACGTACGCGGGGAGCGACGTGGCGGCATCGGCGGGGGCGTTCGACGTCATGGTGACCGCGACCGTGTACTCGGCGCCGTCGGGCGTGCAGCGCGGACTGCTCAGGACCACACGGGTGTCGAGGTAGTAGTCCATCTTCCCGCGGGTCAGGTCCTCGAGGTAGACGCCCGTGTAGACGGCATCGGTGTCCTTCGTCGGTGGGATGCCAGCGAGCGATGTCTCGGCGAGTGCAGCCTGCTCCTGCTCGTGCGCGCTCCACACGTGCAGTCGGTTCTCGGCTCCGGAGGCCGCGAGCGCTTCGATGAGCGTCTTGGGGTCAGGAGTGCTCGCGGTCATCGTCGTGAAGACGCTGCCGGCGACCTCGGCGAAGAATGCGTCCTGAACGAGCCGGTCCGGGTAGCGCGCGTACACCTCGCTCAGCAGCAGCTGCACAGCGTTGTCGTGGTTGAGCACGGTGCCGTCGGTGAGGGTGACGGGGCCGGTCGCCGTGAGCAGGTTCGCGAGCACGGAGGGATCGATCGCGATCACGCCGTCGATCGGTGTCCCGAAGACCTGCTCCGCCATCGCGCCCGCGAGTTCGCCGGTCCGGCTGAAGTCGACCGTGAGGTTGGTGTCCTGGATGTACTCGCCGAGGTTGTCCGTGTAGACGTTCTGCTCGAACGGGGTGAGCGGCAGGATCGGGCTCGGCTGCTTGCGGAACTCGTCGCTCGAGGCGGTGCGCACGAGGCTGATGGCGCCGTTCTCGGCGTGCACGAGGGCGGTCGCTCCTGCGATGCCGCCGGAGGAGCGTACTTCCGCGTTGTTCTGGATCATGACGAGATAGTTCCGTGGACCGTCGCCGCCGAGCATGGCGGGGAGCAGCGCTGTCGCGCGGGCTGCCGCATCGAGCATCTCGGTGGTCGTGCCGATGGTGCCCTGCAGTTTCGTGACGGCGGCTTCGACGATCGGGATCGTGCCGCTCGCATCGATCGCCTGGACGTCGTGGTCGATCCTTGACGCAGCTGCGCTCGCCTCGGCGACGGCGGGCGCGGCTGCCGCGAGCGGCGCAGTCTCGATGGAACCGTTGCCCGGCATGAGCGAGGCGAGGTTGACCTGTCCGGTGACGTCGACGATCTTCGGGACGACGTCGACGGCGATGCGGTCGGTCGCATCCGCGGCTTCCCGTACGGCGCTGAAGTTGCCGCCAAGGAACGGCACGAACTCGGCCGCGCGCCAGACGGGGTCACTCGTCAGACCGACCGCTTTCGCCGTGTCCAAGCGCAGCGCCGCCGACTGCGCCTTCGCGGCATCGGCATCCCCCGCGAGGATCGACCGTTGCACCTTCGCGGCGACCGTCTGCGCGCGTTCGAGGCTGTTCTTGGCCATGACCGCGCGAACGCCGAGCCACGCGCCGGCCGCGACGAGGATGAGGAGGACTGCCGCGACGATCCAGAAGACGCGTCGCCGGCGGTTTCCGCGAGGGCCGGAACGCGCCCTCCCGGACGCTGGACTGGCTGCGGTCACGGTGCCTCTTTCGTCGGAGTAGGCACAGCCTAACCGCCGTCGGGGTGCGTGCGGGGGCGTTTGAGACACCCCGTTCTGGGGTGATCTCCGGGGCCGGCCGCCACGGATCGGGGGCTCCCAGCGACCGTGTCGTACGATGACTCAGGCGCCGGATCCGGCCCTGGAGCGGGAGAGGACGCCGATGCGAAGTACGCGATCATGGCGCATTCTGCTCGGTTCGATGCTCGCCGCGTGCCTCATCGTCATGATGTTCATCGCGTTCTGGCCGACGCCCGTCGACGCGCCTGTCCACGGAGGCCTGATGGCCTGGCTCGATGCCCTGCACCGGGCGGGGGTGCCGACGTGGTTCGGCTACGCGTTCGTCGAGTCGGCGGCGAACGTGCTGCTCTTCGTGCCGCTCGGCGCGCTCATCGCCCTCGAGTTGCCACGCCGGTTCTGGTGGGTCGCCGCCGTCGCCGCAGCGGTACTCTCGATCGTCATCGAGACGGTTCAGCAGTTCATCCCGAACCGGTTCGCGAGTGTCGCGGACGTCATCGCGAACACGGCCGGCGGCCTCATCGGAGCGCTGCTCGTCTGGGCCGTGCGGCGCTACGGGCGGCCGAGACCGCGGTAGGTCCAACCGGCGTCGCGCCAGGCGACGGCGTCGAGGCAGTTGCGACCGTCGACGAGCGTCTTGCCGGCGACCAGCGGAGCGAGCTGCTCGGGCGTGAGCGCCCGGAACTCCTTCCACTCCGTCACGACGACGACGAGATCGGCGTCCTGAACCGCTTCGAGCGCGGAGTCCGCGAAGTGCAGCTGCGGGTGCAGACGACGAGCGTTCGAGACGGCCTCCGGGTCGTACGCGAGCACCTTGGCTCCGAGACCGTTGAGCAGCACGGCGACGTCCAGGGCAGGCGAGTCACGGACGTCATCGCTGTCGGGCTTGAAGGCGAGGCCGAGGACAGCGACGCGCTTCTGATACGCGCTGCCGCCGAGCTCCTCGACGACGATGTCGACGACCCGCTGGCGACGGCGCAGGTTGATCGCGTCGACCTCTTTGAGGAATGCGACCGACTCACCACGACCGAGCTCTTCGGCGCGAGCCGTGAACGCACGGATGTCCTTCGGGAGGCAGCCGCCGCCGAAACCGACACCGGCGTTCAGGAAGCGACGGCCGATGCGCGCGTCGTACCCGATGGCGTCGGCGAGTTCCGTGACATCGGCATCGGTCACCTCGGCGATCTCCGCCATCGCGTTGATGAACGAGATCTTCGTCGCGAGGAACGCGTTCGCCGCGACCTTGACGAGCTCGGCCGTCGCGAAACCGGTTGAGACGAGCGGGGTGTCCGCTTCGAGCGCGGTCGCGTAGACCTCGTCGAGCGCGGCGCGTGCGACATCGGCGTCGTCCGCAGCCGGCGGGAGGCCGTACACGAGACGGTCGGGCGAGATCGTGTCCTGAACGGCGAAGCCTTCACGGAGGAACTCGGGGTTCCACGCGAGGACCGCACCCGTCGGGGCGACGATCTCGGCGAGGCGCGCAGCGGTGCCGACGGGGACGGTGGACTTGCCGACCACGACGTCGCCGGCGGACAGGTGCGGGAGGATGCCGTTCACGGCGGCGTCGACGTACCGGAGGTCCGCGGCGGTCGAGCCGGCCTTCTGGGGCGTCCCGACGGCGATGAAGTGCACCGTGGCATCGGCAGCATCCGCCGTGTCCGTGCTGAACCGCAGACGGCCGGACTCGACGCCCGCGAGCAGGAGTTCGGGCAGACCCGGCTCGAAGAACGGCGCGCGACCGGCGGACAGCGCCTCGATCTTCGCGGGGTCGACGTCGATGCCGACGACGTCGTGTCCCAGGGAGGCCATGGCGGCAGCATGCACGGCACCGAGGTAGCCGCAGCCGATCACAGAAAGCTTCATGGTTGTGATCCTAACGAGTCGAGATGAACAGCTGTGACCACTTCGGGGGTGAACTGGCGCACACGGAGCGGATGTTTCGTGGTGTTGCGCAGGAACGGGCTAGCGGTGACCCAGCGCGCCGCCGGACTCCTGCAGGTAACACACTCCGCACAACGACTCGTAGGTCACGACCGTGCCGTCAATCGCGACCTGGTCGCCGTCGAACACGAATTCGTCGCCGAACCGGCGGCCGTTGAAGATCGCCTTGCGACCGCATCGGCAGATCGTCTTCAGCTCCTCCAGGCTGTGAGCTACTTCCAGGAGGCGTCGACTTCCCGGGAACGCGACCGTCTGGAAATCCGTGCGGATGCCGTATGCCAGAACGGGAATACCTTCGAGGAGGGCGATGCGCAACAGATCGTCCACCTGCTGGTCGTCGAGGAACTGGGCTTCGTCGACGAGGAGGCAGCTCACATCGGAACCGGTTTCAGCCACCGTCCGCATGCGATGCTCGGCGAAGACCTCGTATGCGCTGTCCGACGGCCCGAGCAGGAAGTCCGCGTCCCGCGTGACGCCGAGCCGACTCACGATCGCCGCATCACCCTTGGTGTCCACGGACGGCTTCGCGAGGAGCACCTTGTGCCCGCGCTCCTCGTAGTTGAACGCCGCCTGCAGGAGAGCAGTGCTCTTGCCCGAGTTCATCGCGCCGTATCGGAAGTACAGTTTCGCCACGTCAGCAGTCTATTGCCCGCGCGCCGCCGACCCGTTCGGATGCCGCAACTCGCGACAGCACCGCGACAGCACTGGAACGAAGCCGACCGGAGCGGAGCTACAGCGAGATGTCGAGCGTGGACGCCGTGCGCTCGAGCACCGCGACGGCCTTCGACGGCGTCTCGTTGAGCGTGGACCCGTACGTCGGAATCATCTCGCGGAGCTTCGGTTCCCAGCCGGCGATGCGGTCGGGGAAGCAGGTGCGCAGAATGTTCAGCATGATCGGCACGGCCGTCGAGGCACCCGGCGAAGCACCGAGCAGGCCTGCGATCGACCCGTCTGCGGAGCTGATGACCTCCGTGCCGAACTGCAGCACGCCGCCCTTCTCCTTGTCCTTCTTCATGACCTGCGCACGCTGACCGGCCTCGATGAGGTACCAGTCCTCGGCCTTCGCCGTCGGCATGAACTCACGGAGGCTCTCGAGCTTCTTCGCGCGCGACTGCATGAGCTGCCCGACGAGGTAGCTGATGAGACTGGGATTGTCCTTGGCCACCGAGAGCATGGGGATCAGGTTGCCGGGGCGGACCTGCGCCACGATGTCCTTGATCGAGCCCTTCTTCATGAACTTGGGGCTGAACGTCGCGTACGGGCCGAACAGGAGGCTGGCCTTGCCGTCGACGACACGCGTGTCGAGGTGCGGCACCGACATGGGCGGTGCGCCGACGGAGGCCTGGCTGTACACCTTGGCCTGGTGCTTGGCGACGACCTCCGGGTTGTCGGTGCGGAGGAACTGACCGCCGATGGGGAAGACGCCGTACCCCTTGATCTCGGGGATGCCCGACTTCTGCAGGAGCTTGAGCGCCCAGCCGCCGGCGCCGACGAAGACGAACTTGGCGTTGACCTCGAACGGCGTGCGACCGAGCGTGTGACGCCCGCGGAGACGCCAGGTGCCGTCCTTCTGCTGCTTCAGGTGACGGATCTCGCGGTTGAGGTTGAGCGTCGCCGTGGACGCCGCTTCCTTGAAGAGCTTGTGGGTGAGGGCGCCGAAGTCGACGTCGGTGCCGGCCGTGATGCGCGTGGCCGCGAGCTTCTCGCCGACCGCACGACGGTTGATGAGCAGCGGAGCCCACTCGGCGATGACGGCGGGGTCCTCGGTGAACTCGATGCCGGCGAAGAGCGGCTGGTCCTTGAGCGCCTCGTACCGCTTCCGCAGGTACTCGACGTCCTTCTCGCCGCGCACGAACGTCATGTGCGGGGTGGAGTTGATGAATGTGTCCGGCTCCCCCAGGACGCCCTGCTCCACGAGGTAGGACCAGAACTGGCGGCTCAGCTGGAACTGCTCGTTGATGCCGATCGCCTTCGCGGGATCGACCGAACCGTTCTTGTCCTGCGGCATGTAGTTGAGCTCGCACAGGGCAGCGTGGCCGGTTCCCGCGTTGTTCCACGGGTTGGACGACTCGAGCGCGACATCGCTCAAGCGCTCGTACACCTCGACCGTCCAGTCGGGCTGCACCTGCTTGATCAGGGCGGCGAGCGTGGCGCTCATGATGCCGCCACCGATCAGGGCTACGTCGACAGTTTCACTCACCAGACGAGTCTATCCTTCCCGTCGCGTTCGACGTCC
Source organism: Plantibacter lichenum (assembly GCF_050587525.1). Classification (NCBI taxonomy): domain Bacteria; kingdom Bacillati; phylum Actinomycetota; class Actinomycetes; order Micrococcales; family Microbacteriaceae; genus Plantibacter; species Plantibacter lichenum. Next base: position 58,751 of record NZ_JBOBFT010000006.1, read on the forward strand.
CGGTCCCTGAGGCCCCGGTCCCTGAGGCCCCGGTCCCTGAGGCCCCGGTCCCTGAGGCCCCGGTCCCTGAGGCCCCGGTCCCTGAGCCTGTCGAAGGGGAGAAGACCCAGGGCCCGCACTTCGACAGGCTCAGTGACCGGGTCAGGCGGCTCAGCGACCGGGTCAGCGGGCTCAACGACCAGAGCGGTGGACCCGGCAACGGCTCACGATCACCCAGGGGCTAGGGCAGGGCGGGGCTCAGAGCGTCGAGCTCCTCGAGCATGCGGGTCGCGAGGTGCTCGTACCCGCTGTCGTTCGGGTGCAGACCGTCCGCGGAGATCCATCCGGGGTCCTCGTCCAGCCAGTGCGATGCGCCGGAGATGTAGTCGGCGTCGATCCGCTTCGCCGCCTCGTGCACCCAGTCGATGATGTGCCCGACGGATGCCGGCCGATCAAGCTTGAACCACCACGGTTCGACGACCACGATGCGCGCGTCCGGCAGACCGGCCCGGAGCTTCTCGAACTCCGGCAGGATCGCGTCGTGGATGCGGTCCTCGTTGCCGGCCCAGACGAAGTTGTCGTTGATGCCGAGGGCGACGATCACGATGTCGGGATGCTGCGCGATCACATCGGCGGCGACATCACCCACCTGGTCGCGCTTCCGGACGAAGCCGAGACCGGGGACGCCCGCGTTGTACTCGCGCCACCCCTCCGCCTCGGAGACGAGCGTCGACCAACGCGCTGCGGGCGACGATGCGCCCGAGCCCTTCGTGTACGAATCGCCGTAGAAGGCGACGAGCGGACCCGTCGCCACCTCGTCACCGGACGCCGACGTTACCGTCTGCAGGCCGGACGGCAGTGCTGAGAGACCGAGGACCGCGATGACGAACGCGATGATCGCCACATACCGTTTCCGTACCCGCACCCGCACCCGTGCCATGGCACCGGCCCGCCGACTCGCGCCCGCGCCCGCGCCCGAACGTCAGTCGCTCAGACCCGCGCTGCGGCGAGGTCGGCGGCGACCAGTTCCGCGATCTGCACCGCGTTGAGCGCTGCACCCTTGCGGAGGTTGTCGTTCGAGATGAAGAGGGCGAGGCCCTTGCCCGCCGGTGCGCTCTGGTCGGCGCGGATGCGGCCGACGAACGACGGGTCCTTGCCTGCCGCGTACAGCGGGGTGGGGACTTCGGACAGTTCGACGCCGGGAGCGTCGCTGAGGATCTCCTTGGCGCGTTCCGGCGTGATGTCGCGCGAGAACTCGGCGTTGATCGCGAGCGAGTGGCCCGTGAGGACCGGCACACGGACGCAGGTGCCCGAGACGAGGAGTTCAGGCAGCTCGAGGATCTTGCGGCTCTCGTTGCGGAGCTTCTTCTCCTCGTCGGTCTCGCCGAGGCCGTCCTCGACGATCGACCCGGCGAGCGGGATGACGTCGAACGCGATGGGGGCGACGTACTTCACGGGAGCGGGGAACTCGATGGCTGAGCCGTCGTGGACGAGACGCGTCAGATCGCCCTGGGCGACGGCTGCCTCGACCTGGCCGATGAGCTCTTCCGCACCGGCGAGTCCTGAGCCGGAGACGGCCTGGTAGGTGTTGACGATGAGGCGGCTGAGGCCTGCCTCGGCGTCGAGCACCTTGAGGACGGGCATCGCTGCCATGGTCGTGCAGTTCGGGTTCGCGACGATGCCCTTGACGGCGTCCTTGATGGCGTGCGGGTTCACCTCACTGACCACGAGCGGGACCTCGGGGTCCATGCGCCAGGCGCTGGAGTTGTCGATGACGAGGGCGCCGGCCGCAGCGAAACGCGGGGCCTGCGCACGGGAACCGGTCGCGCCGGCGGAGAACAGGGCGATGTCGAGGCCGGACGGATCGGCCGTCTCGACGTCCTCGACGACGATGTCCTGGCCGCGGAACGGCAGCGTCGTGCCTGCGGAACGTGCCGTCGCGAAGAAGCGGATCTCGCTGATCGGGAACTCGCGTTCCTCGAGCAGCGCTCGCATGACCTTGCCGACCTGACCGGTCGCTCCGACGATACCGACGCGTACACCGTTGCTCATTGGGTTCCTCTGTTCCTGGATGCTACGAACCATCTTGCATCATGACGGGGCCGGGTGACCCCTTGATGACGAACGCCAGCGGACTCTGGCGGTTTTCCGGCGTTCTCTGGCCGTGCGGGCCGAGCTCCGGTCCCCGGTGCGTGATCCCCGGTCCCCGGTCCCCGGTCCTGTCGAAGGGCACTTCGACGGGCTCAGCACCTGGAAGGGCACTTCGACAAGCTCAGTGACCGGGTCAAGCTCAGTGACCGGCCCGCACGGGCTCAGCGACTGGGCCGCCTGCTAGCGGCCGGTGCCGCCGTGGACGACCGCTTCGTCATCGCCGTCGAGACCGAACGCCGTGTGCACGACGTTGGCGGCCTTCGTGAGCGTGTCCGCACGCGTGACGACGGAGATGCGGATCTCACTCGTGGAGATCATCTCGATGTTGATGCCCGCCGCGCTCAGCGCTTCGAAGAGCTTGGCGGACACGCCCGTGTTGGTGCGCATGCCGGCGCCGACGAGCGCCAGCTTGCCGATCTGGTCGTCGTGCTGGATCGCCGCGAACCCGACGCGCTGCTGCTCGGCGGCGAGCGCCCGGAGGACCTGCTGCGCCTCCGACTTCGGCAGGGTGAAGGAGATGTCGGTGACGCCGTCGACCGCGGTCGACACGTTCTGGACGATCATGTCGACGTTGCCGCCGGACTTCGCGACGATCGTGAAGATCTCCGCTGCCTTGCCGGGGACGTCCGGGACGCCGACGACGGTGATCTTGGCTTCGCTGAGGTCGGTTGCGACACCGGCGACGATGGGCTGCTCCATGGGTGCGTCACCCTCTCCTGGGTTGTTGAGAACGAGGGTTCCCTCGTTGTTGTTGAACGATGAACGCACGTGCAGGGTGACTCCGTGGCGGCGTGCGTACTCCACGGCACGGATATAGAGGACCTTCGCGCCGGAAGCGGCGAGTTCGAGCATCTCCTCGCTCGAGATGCGGTCGATCTTCTTCGCCTTGGGCACCTGGCGGGGGTCGCTCGTGAAGATGCCGTCGACGTCGGTGAAGATCTCGCAGACGTCTGCGCCGAGCGCTGCGGCGAGCGCGACGGCGGTCGTGTCGGAGCCGCCGCGGCCGAGGGTCGTGATGTCGCGGGTGTCGCGGTTGAAGCCCTGGAAGCCGGCCACGATGACGATCGCGCCGTCGTCGAGCGCTTCGCGGAGGCGGACGGGCGTGACGTCCACGATGCGTGCCGCGCCGTGCTGGGCGTCAGTGATCATGCCGGCCTGGCTTCCCGTGAACGACCGCGCCACGTAGCCCATGCTGCTGATCGCCATCGCGAGGAGCGCCATCGAGATCCGCTCACCGCTCGACAACAGCATGTCCAGCTCGCGTGGGGCCGGGATCGGGGTGACCTCGTGGGCGAGGTCGAGCAGCTCGTCCGTCGTGTCGCCCATCGCGGAAACGGCGACGACAACTTCGTTGCCGGCCTTCCTCGTCTCCACGATGCGTTTGGCGACCCGCTTGATACTTTCGGCGTCTGCGACGGAGGAACCGCCGAACTTCTGCACGATCAAAGCCATCGTCGTACTCCTGGGGGTGTTGTGCGGGCGCGATCGGCCCGGCTTCACATCCTACCCATCCCGGTATACCAACATCGGCATCCATGCGTTTCCCTCACATCTTCCGCCGAGGGGTCGCAACGTGCGGGTGTCGTCGCGTCGGACCCGCACGTTGCGACCCCTCGGCAGAGAGGGAGGGGAGTGTGGGAGAGTTGCCGGATGCAGGATGACGCCCGAGTGCTCGCGACCGTTCGACGGCTGTGGCAGGGGCTCGCATCACCGACGGCGCGGTTCGCGGCCGGTCGGGTCGCGGTCGTCGTGAACGCGGGATCGATGGCGTGCCCTCCTGGCTGGATCGGCGTCGTCGAGATCGACGGCAGCGCACTCGCGATCGTGCCGGACCAGCGCACGGCAGAACGACTCTCGATCGACGCCGAAGCGCCGCGCACCGTCGGCACCGTCGAGTTCCTGCGATCCCGCATCGAGATCGCCGAGGTCCTCGGCCCCGCCACGCTCGACTACCTGCTACCCGGCCGGTTCACACCCGCGGACGAGATCGACGTCGTCGTCAGCAAGGCGAGCGATCCCGCGATCGAGGCGCTTCTGTCGAAGGTGAGCGATGACGAAGCGAGCGAGAGCGGCATCTTCGGCATCACCTCTCCCCTGTTCTCGGTCCGCGAGGGCGGCCGCGTCCTCGGCGTCGCGGGCTACCGGTCGTGGCCGCTGCACGTCGCGCACATGACGGCGCTCACCGCTCCCGATGCGCGTGGCACTGGCCTCGCGACTGCTCTCGCGTCGACCGCGGTGCAGCATGCGCTCGACGCCGGCCTCCTCCCCCAGTGGCGGGCGGGTGACAACAACCCGGGCTCACGGGCTGTGGCTAGGAAGCTCGGGTTCTCGGCGATCGGGCGTCAGCTGAGTGCCCGGCCCTCGGTCGCCGACTGGCCGGCGCCCTCCGCCGACTGAGCCTGCTCCATCCGACTGAGTCTGCTCCATCCGACTGAGCCTGCTCCATCCGACTGAGCCTGCTCCATCCGACTGAGCCTGCTCCATCCGACTGAGCCTGCTCCATCCGACTGAGTCACCGACCGGGCTGCCGTTCTCTGCCTGCGATTCCTGCCTGCGTTCACAACTCAGGAGCGATGCGGCGTGTCGGCGCCGACACGCCGTCAGGCGGGCGCGACACGCCGGAGCCGTCCTGAGTTGTGAACAGACCCGAGCCGGGGAGTGCGAGCTAGGGGGCGGGGCTCGTCGTGGGTGCTGGCGGGGTCCAGGCGGTCGGGAGGACGCCGCGCTGACCCGGGGTGCAGCGGTAGATGCGGCCGGCCGCCGGGTCCGGAGCTGCCGGAACGGATGCAGGCGCGGACGCAGATGCGGACGCGGACGCAGACGCGGACGCAGACGCAGACGGGGACGCAGGCGCGGACGCGGATGCAGGCGCGGACGCGGATGCAGGCGCGGACGCGGATGCAGGAGCCGCGATGTCGGCCTCCGGCTCGGGGCTCGCGGTCGTGATGTAGAGGGTCGCGAGCTCGTCTCCGCCGAACGCGACCGACGTCACGAGCGGGGTCGGGACCTCGATCGTCGTGAGCACCGCACCGTCGAGCGCGAACCGACGAACGGCCGACCCGTTCCAGAACGCGACCCACAACGCACCCTCCGCGTCGAGCGTCATGCCGTCCGGCACGCCGTCGAAACCGGAGACGTCGATGGAACCGGTCTGTTCGAGCAGGGCGCCGCTCTCCGGATCGATCGTCCAGAGGGCGATGCTGCGCGTCATCGAGTCGATGTACGCCAAGAGGTCGCGCCGCGGCCAGGCGAGGCCGTTCGGACAGCCGAGCCCGTCGAGCACCGGAACGGCGGCGCCCGGGCCGTCGACGAGGTAGAGCACGCCGTCGTGCGGCGGCGAGCCCGCGTCGTCCCAGCGCATCGTCCCGGCGTACACCCGGCCAGACGGGTCGACCGCGGCGTCGTTCATCCGGCGGCTCGCGTCCTCCGCCTCGATCGGCGTGACGACCTGGGCAGCCGTCGTCGACGGGTCGAACAGTTCCAGGCCGGCCTCCGTCGCGAGCAGCAGCCGGCCGTCCGCGGCGAGCATGACCGCGCCCGCGGCCCGGTCGAGCTCGCGTGTGGTCGTCGTGCCGTCGGTGGCGAGTTCGTGCAGTGCTCGGCCGGTGATGTCGACCCACCAGAGCGAGCCGCGGGCATCGTCCCACCGCGGCGACTCCCCGAGGAGGGACACGGACGGCGAAGCGACGGCGAGTGCCGCGGATCCGATCAGCTCCACCGGATCACCGCCACGACAGTGCGCGTTCGCGCAACTGCTCCGGGAGGTCCTGGTAGGTCACCGGACGGAGGAATCGATCGATCGCCTTCACGCCGACTGAGGTCGTCCCCGGTGCACTCGTGGCGGGGAACGGGCCGCCGTGCGTGGTCGCCCGGCCGACGCGGACGCCCGTCGGGAAACCGCCGAAGAGGACCCGGCCGGCGCGCAATCGCAGGCGTCGGAGGAGCGTGAGCGAAGCATCCTCGTCGGACGGGGACGAGGAGGACGAGGGCGCGCCTCCGGACGCAGCGTGGATCGTCGCCGTGAGGCCGGCCGGGATCACACCGCTGAGCGCGACGAGGTCTTCGACGCTCTCGCAGTACACGACGACGAGCGCCGGGCCGAAGAGCTCCTCGGTGATCGACGGGTCGGCGCGGAGCGTGCTGCTCGTGACAGTCGCGAGGAACGCCGGCACCGGGTGATGGGCGGCGGAGTCCTCCGCGGGGCCGTCGAGCAGGACGTCGACCCCGGCGATGCCGCGCAGGCGGTCTGCACCGCTCACGAGCGCGTGCAGGATGCCTGGCGTCAGGAGGGGCGGGCTGTCGACGGCCGCGAGCGATTCGGTGAGACCCGCGACCGTCTGCCGTGCAGCATCGCAGTCGACGACGAGGAGGAGGCCCGGCTTCGTGCAGAACTGTCCGCTGCCGCCCGTGAGCGACTGGGTGAGCCCGGCGACGAAACCGGATCCCGCCGCGGTCTCCGCAGCCTCCGCGGTCGCGCCCGGCAGCAGGTAGAGGGCGTTGATGCCGCCGAGTTCGGCGAAGACGGGGATCGGGACGGGCCTGCCGGCCGCGGCCGCGACGAGCGCGAGCCCGCCGCGTGTCGAGCCGGTGAAGGCGACCGCCGCGATGCCATCGGCGACGACGAGCGCTTGACCGATGTCCGCTCCGCGGCCGTGCAGGAGGGAGAACCAGCCGGCGGGCCAGCCGCCGTCCGCGAGCACCTGCGTCAGGATCTCGGCGAGCAGCTGGCTCGTCTCGGGGTGGGCCGGGTGGCCCTTGGCGACGACCGGGCACCCTGCGGCGAGCGCCGCGGCGGTGTCTCCACCGAGCACGCCGAACGCGAAGGGGAAGTTGCTGGCGCCGAACACGGCGACGGGTCCGAGGGGCACCTGGCCGAGGGCGAGGGCCGGTGCGAAGCCCTCCGACCCGGCCTGGTCCTCCTCGAGCGCGACGCCGGAGTGCGCCTCGGCTTCAGCGCCGAGCAGCGCGAGCTGCCCGGTCGTGCGGCTGAGCTCCGAGTTCAGGCGTGCTTCGGGCAGGCCCGTCTCGATACCGGCGATCGCGACGAGGTCGGCTCGTCGCGCTTCGAGTGCCGCGGCCAGCTCGCGAACGAGGGCGCTCGGGTCGAGGACGGGAGCCGTGGCATCGAGCCCGGCGACATCGGTCTGGAGCGCGAGGAACGCTTCGGCCGCGGCGGTCGCGGCCGCATCGGCCTCGCTCGGAGCGGCATCGGCGAACACCGCGGTCCGGTCGGTCCCGAGGAGGACGTCCCTGCTCTGGAACTCCGTTCCGGGCACGGCGAGCGCGGGTCGGCCCGCGACGATGCCCGCCACCGGCCCGCGCGCAGTCGCACCGGTCACGAGATAGCCCGCAGCGCCAGCTCAGCGGCGTCGGCGTCGGCGCGTTCCAGCATCGCGAGGCCGAGGGCGGCACGACGGACACGCTCGCGCGCCGTAGCATCGAGCACACCGGCGAGGTGTCCGCCGCTCGGGTACAGGCCGGGCGAGTTCCGGACAGCGAACTTGAGGTGCACGGGGGCCGCGACGCGGACGATCTCGGGGATCTCGTAGTAGCGCATGATCCCGCCGAAGTCGTCGGAGGACTCGATGTAGAGGTCGAGCGGGATCGAGACGGCCGCGCGAATCGCCGCGAGCGTGGGGAGGCTGAGGTCGACGGCCACGTTGAGGCTCGACGCGCCGAGCTCTTCGAGGAGCTGGGCGCCGGCCGGGTTCGAGACGGGGAGCGACGCGGAGACCTTGAGCACGAGGTCCGCCGGCAGGTCCCCCTTCGCCTTGAGCTTGCCGAGGACGGCGAGCTGGCCGAGGTCGGAGACGAGCACGGAACGCAGTCCGAGGGCGCAGCCGCGGACGACCTCCTGGATGCCGTATGCGAGCTGGTCGCCGCCGCGCAACGACCCGGAGACGACGGCGCCGCCCGGGCTCGACGCCTGGGCGCCCGTGTCCCATCCGGCCCGCGGTCCCACGAAGAGGCAGACCTCGATGTCATGGATGCGGCCGAGGTCGACCATCCGCACGATCTCCTCATCCGTGAGCATCCAGATGCCGCTGCCCTGGCTCACCCGGTGCACGGGAACGTTCCGCTGCGCGGCTTCATCGATGACCGCTTCCATCGCGGCGGGTCCCTCGACGGAGGGGATCTCGACGTGGAAGGCGCTGCCGTCCGCGAACCGGGACGTGCTCGTGGGGAGCGAGTAGTCGTCCCCGCCGGGGAGTCCCAGGGACTCCAGGTAGTGCTGTGCCTTCATCGGGGTGACTCCTCGTTCGTTGTCGTGCGCTGCGGCACGGGAATGTCGGTGGTGGGTGGGGTGGATCCGGACGATGGGGATGCGTTCAGTCGATCCTGGAACGGCTGCATGAACTGCAACCTGGGAACCTGATTCGCGAGGACCCCGCCGTCGACGACGAGCGACTGGCCCGTCACGTAGGAACCGGCGGCGGAGGCGAGGAACACGACGGGACCGACGAGTTCCTCCGGCTGCGCGAACCGGTTCTGCAAGGGGATGTGCTGCCGGTAGTACGGGACGAACGATTCCCAGTCGAGCGGGAAGTCGCCCGCGAGGCCGGTATCGACCATGCCCGGACAGACCGTGTTGACGGTGATGCCGTGAGCGCCGAGCTCCACGGCGAGACTGCGGGCGAGGAGTTCGAGGCCGCCCTTCGCCGCGTTGTAGTGGGCGAGTCCCGGCTCCGCCTGCAGGCCGTTCTTGGAGGAGATCATGATGATCCGCCCCTGCACCCCGTCGTGGATCATCCGTTCGGCGACGCGCTGGCTGAGGAGGAACGGTGCGTCGAGGTCGATCGCCATCGTGGCCCGCCAGGCGGCGTAGTCGAGGCGGTTGAAGTGGTCCATCGTGGCGTAGCCGGCGTTGTTGACGAGGACGTCGACGGGGCCGTCCGCCCAGATCGTGTCGATGAAGTCGCCGAGCGCTTCCGCATCGGACAGTTCTTGGAAGTACCAGCGGACGTCCCGACCGGTCGCGGCGAGCGCGGCGGCGAGTTCCGCGGACGGTTCGACGCCGGGGCGTTCTGCGAGCGCGAGATCCGCTCCGGCGCGGGCCAGGCCGAGTGCGAGTGCACGGCCGATCCCGCCCGCTGCACCCGTGAGGAGCACCCGCCGGCCGGTGAGGTCGAAGAGCGCCGCGGTCGACGCGTCGCCCCCGATGCTGGTCTCGGCGCTCGTCCCGATGCCTGTCTCGTCGCTCATCGTGGTGCTCCCATCCGGTGCGAGATGGCTTCAGCGGAGGCCATCACGAGTTCGCCGATCCGCAGGACGCGTTCGAGCGGCAGGCTCATCTTGAGTCCGGTGACGCTGATGCCGCCCGCGCACGCCCCCGTGTGGTCAATGAGCGGCGCACCGATGCACAGAACGCCCTCCGCATCCTCCTCGTCGTCCACCGAGAAGCCGCGTTCGCGGACCTTGCGGATGTCCTTGAGGAGCAGCTCGGTCGACGTGATCGTGTACGTCGTGCGGCGCGGGAGCCCCGTCTGTTCAGCGAGGTCGATGACCTCCTCGTCCGTGTAGCGGCCGAGGATCGCTTTGCCGATGCCCGTGCAGTGGAGGCGCTCCCGACCACCCATGTTGAGGTCGAAGCGGATGGAGTTGGGGCCGTCCACCTGCCCGAGCACGACCGCGATGCCCTGCGACATCGTTGCGACTCGCGACGAGAGCTTCGTCAGCTTCGTGAGGCGTTCGAGGTGCGGCATCGCGGCGTCGAGCATCGACACCCGGCTCACCGCTCGGTGCCCGAGTCTCGCGAGCCCGAGGCCGAGCGTGTACCGGCGCTGGAAGCCCTCGCCCGCCGAGCTCACGAGGTTGCGTTCCTCGAGCGTCTGGAGGATCGCGAACGCGGTGCTCTTCGACGCCCCGAGCTCGCGGGCGACATCGCTCACGCCCATCGCGCTCTCCGCCGCCGCGAGCACCTCCAGGGCGTCGATCGCCCGGGAGATGCTGCGGAGCGTGTAGCGGCCGGTCGCGGTGTCCGGCACTGCCGCCTCCGTGTCCCCGGCGGCCGCCGCATCGGCTCCGATGGTCTTCGTCGTGGTCATGTCGCCTACTTTCCCGTCCCCGCGGTGAGACCGACTGCGATCTGCCGCTGGAAGATCAGGTACACGATGATGCAGGGGATCGCGCTCAGCAGAGAGCCGGCCATGACCTGGCTCACGTCGAACACGCGGGTGTCCTGCGCACCGGCCATCACGACGCTGAGGGTACGCGCTCCCGGCGTCGGAAGGAACAGCAGCGCGATGAGCAGATCGTTCCACACGCCGATGAACGCAAGCACCCCGACCGTCACCATGGCGGGACGAGCGAGCGGCAGGAAGATGCTCCAGAACGCCCGCGGGTAGGACGCGCCGTCGATGATCGCCGCCTCGACGAGTTCGTCGGGGATCGCCCGGAAGAAGTTCGTGAGGATGAAGGTCGCGAACGGGATCTGCGTCGCCCCGTAGAGGATGCCGACCGCCGGGATGTTCCCGATGAGACCTAGATTGCTGAAGTTGAAGTACTCGGTGATGATGAACGTCTGGCCGGGCACCAGCATGAGGACGATGATCGTCGCCATGATCGGCTGCGATCCCTTGAACCGCAGCTTCGCGAACCCGAAGGCCGCGAGGGTGCCGACGCCGAGGATCACGACGATCGCGATGACGCTCACCTGCAGGGAGATGAGGCCGGCCTGCGGCAGCTTGCCGTTGAGGACCGCGGCCCACGCGTCGAAGGTGAGCGCGTTCGTCCCGTCCTGCTTCGTGAGCGACTTGAAGATCATGAAGCCGAGCGGCGCGATCGTGCTGGCGGCCAGCGCCACGAGGACGATGCGGACGAGCCCGGTCGACAGCAGCGCTTTCAGGCGATCACCGATACGACGGGTCCCCCTCTGACGGGTGCCTGCCGGTGAACCGGAACCGGCGCCGGCTGCGCCTGGCGAACCCAGCCACGATCCGGTCGTCGACGACGATGCCGCCGAGGTCGATGCCGCCGACGGGTCCGTCGGATCGGTTGCGAGGGTGCTCTGGTGATCAGTCATCATCGGCTTTCACTCCGGCGCGAAGGCGCATTACCGCGAATACGAGGGAGACGAGGAACAGCAGGATGCCGAACGCGGCGCCCTGGGAGAAGTGCCCCAGGCTGAAGGACCTCGTGTAGAGGGCGTACTCGAGCGTCGTCGTCGCCACGCCTGGACCGCCCGACGTCATCGTGTAGATGAGGGCGAAGATCTGCGTGATCGCCGCCGCCATCGTCATGATGAGCGCGAGCTCGATGTAGCGGCGCACCTGCGGGATGACGATGTTGGTGAACATCTTGATCCCGTGCGCGCCGTCCAGCCGTGCCGCTTCCGTGACCGACTGATCGGCCGTCGTCATGCCGGTGAAGAGCAGGACGACGTTGATGCCGAAGTACGACCAGTTGAAGACGAGGATGATGCTGAGCAGCGCGGACGTCTCACCGCCCAACCAGTCCTGGCTGAAGAGGCCGAGGCCGACGGCCGAGAGCAGCGCGTTGATCGGTCCGCGACCGGACAGCAGGTAGGCGAAGGTGATGCCGATGACGACCCACGAGAGCGCGATGGGGAGGAAGTAGATGCCTCTGAACCAGGCGCGACCCCACGTGCTGTTCGCCAGCAGGTTCGCGACGATCACGGAGAGCGCGACCCCGAACGGCACCGAGATCACGACGCACAGGCTGTTGAACGCGACGCGTCCGAAGTCCGGTGAGAGGAAGATCCCGTTGATGTAGTTGTCGAGACCGACCCAGCTCGCGCTGCGGCCGTTCCAGTCGGTGAAGCTGTAGTAGAGCCCCTGGATGCTGGGCAGGACGATGAGCAGCGCGACGAGCACCACGGCGGGGAGGACGAAGAGTCTCCCCCAGTACTGCCGCTGCCGGATCACCGCATGCGGTTTGTGCGTGCCGCGCCTGCCGGCGCCGGCGGACTCGCCGTCCCGCGACCGCCGCCGTGCCACGGAGGGCCCGGCCGTCGCACGGCGGAGGTCGATGGTCATGACCGGTGGCCTACTTTCCGGAGAGGTTGTAGGTGACGCGGTCGCTCTTGCTGACCGCTGCGGTGGCCTGGTCGACCTTCTTCAAGGCCTCCTCGGCGGTGAGCTGGCCGGCCATCACCTGGTTGAGCGATGAGCGGAGCGCGGTCGTGACGGACGCGTCGAGGAAGTTGTCCATCATCGGCACGACCTTCCACTTCTCGGTCACCGAGTTCGCGAGGATCTCCTGGTTGACCGGGCTGTCCGATTCGATGCCGGTGCGGGCGGGGACGCCACCGGCTGCGGCGATGATCTTCTGACCGGCCTCCGAGATGGAGTACGCCGTGAAGGCGGCCGCGGTCGTGGCGTTCTTCGAGTCCTTCGAGACGGACAGGCCGGAGTCCTGCAGACGCACGAGGACGTCCATCGGCTCGTCGCTGAACGGGGTCGGAGCGGCGTGCACCTTGTCGCCGAGGCCGTCGGAGGCCCAGCTGGCGTCCCAGCTGCCGGTCATGTACATGGCCGTCTTGCCGGCGAGGAAGTCCGTGCGGACGTCACGCCAGGTGAGGACGTCGGGGTTCGTGAACCCCTTGGTCTGGAGCTCGCCCCACTTCGTGACCTGGTCGACGAGCTTCGGGGTGTCGTACTTCTTCGTGCCGTCGATGAGGCCGTCCCAGCCGGAGAGGCCGATCGCAGCGCCCGACATGTAGCTGAAGTCCTGGTAGGCGTCGAACCCGCCGGCGCCCGTGTCGCTGCCGTAGCCGATGCAGAGGAAACCGGCCGCCGTGATCTTCTTGCAGGCGTCGTCCACTTCGGCCCAGTCGGTCGGGAACTTCGTCACGCCCGCCTTGTCGAGGACGTCCTGGTTGTACAGCGTGTAGTACATGTTGCTGACGAGCGGGACACCGTAGACGGGGTTGTCGAGGTTCGACTTCTCGGCGAAGAACTGGCCCTGGACCGCTTCGAACTCGGCACGGTCGATGTACTTGCTCAGGTCGAGCGAGTAGTCGGAGAACTGGTGCTGGTATCCGCCGGGGAACATCTGGAAGATGTCGGGTCCCTGGCCGGAGGTGAGTGCTGCGCGGAGGAGGGCGAAATACTGGTCGCCCGGCTCCTCGATGACCTTGACCGTGGCCCCGGCGTTCTCCTTCTCGAAGCCCTCGATGAGCTTCGTCATGCTGGGCTGGACTTTGCCGTAGCTCCAGAGGGTGACTTCTCCGGCGACCTTGCCGGAGTCGGCGGACTGGGGCTCCGAGGAGGAGCAGCCTGCGAGCAGCAGACCGGAAACGGCGACGACTGCGAGTGCAGCACCGATTCTGAACGTCATTGTGGTTCCTCTCGTTGATGTGGCGCCCTTCGACGGGCTCAGGGACCGGGTTCGATCGCTGACCGGGGTACCGATCAATCGGGGTACCGGTCGCTGACCGAAGTTCCGGTCACTGAGCTTGTCGAAGTGGGGTGGCGGGGTGCGGTGGGGTGGTGCGGGTGCCCTTCGACAGGCTCAGGGACCGGGGTCCGATCACTGACCGAGGTTCCGGTCACTGACCGAGGTTCCGGTCACTGACCGAGGTTCCGGTCACTGAGCTTGTCGAAGTGGGGCGGCGGGTGGTGCGGTGTACTGCCGGCTGGAACCGAGGGGTTCGATTCACGCCAGTGGTGCTTCCCGGGAAGGATCGACGCCGATCCCTCCGGTGAAGAATCGGGGGTTGGGGACGTGGATCCAGGCGCCGTTCTGGGCGATCGACAGCTCCGAGAGCATCCCGGGCAGTGTCATGTCGAGCGCGGCGTAGACATCGATCTCCGGTGTGGTGCCGGCGAGGATCGATTCGATGAAGTCACGGACGGGCCACGCGTCGGATCCCCAGTGGGTGTCCTTGGATCCCGGCTGGTTGTAGCGGCTCGGGAGGTAGAGGTCCGCGAACTTCTCGAGCGGCTCCCACACGCCGTTCGGGGACCGGCCGTTGAGGTAGACGACGGCCTCGGAGTTCGGCGTCCGCGCTGCTTCGTAGGCACCCTCGGTGCCCTGCACCGCGTAGTACGCGTACAGTTCCGGACGGTTCGAGAGCAGGTCGAAGCGGAGGCGCAGCAGGCGGCCCTTGAGGGTGCGGGCGAGGAGGATCGTGGTGTCCTGGAGCTCGTGCTCCGGGTCGGTGTGACGGCCGGTGCCGATGCAGCTCACCGAGACGACGCGGTCGTCGAACCACTGCAGCAGCGGGCCGAGGCTGTGCGTCGGGTAGGTGATGCCGTCGCGGCCCACCTGCCAGTAGTAGCGCCACGTCTTCTCACCGGTCGGCGTCGTGTGCCAGGTCTTCATCTCGTGGAGGTACTCGCCCTCGCCGTAGTAGAGGTCGCCGAGCGCGCCTTCGCGGACCATCTCGCGGACGATGAGGTTCTCGCGGATGTAGCCGTAGTTCTCGGACATCATGTACTGCGCCTTCGAGCCGCGGACGGCTGCGACGAGCGCGTTGGCCTGCTCCATGCTGACGGCGGCGGGGACCTCGCTGAGCACGTGGATGTCCCGGGCGAGCGCTGCGACCGCCTGCGGCGTGTGGTGCTGCTGCGGCGATGCGAGGATCACGAGATCGACGCGATCGAGGAGTTCTTCGAAGCTCTCGCAGATGAACTCGACCTCGTTGGTCGCGGCGAACGCTTCGCGTGCGGACGGGATCGGGTCGTACACCGCGACGAGTTCGGCACGGTGTGCTTCCTCACGGAGACCGGCGATGAACCCGCCTCCGCGGACTGCTCCGGCGATGCCGACTCTGAGCTTGGGCTGCTCTGTCACTGTGGTGGTTCCTTTCGGGCTGGCCGGGGCCGGTGGTGCTGTGGGGCAGCGGGGTCGGCGGGCGATGCGATGGTGCTGGGCTGATGCGGCGATGCGGGTCGAGTGGTGCGGTTCAGCGGTCGAGTGGTGCGGTTCAGCGCTTCGGCGCGAAGAGCGTGGGGAAGAGCGCCGACCAGGCGCTCCGCTCCTCGTCCGAGCGATAGGTCGGGACGAAGCCGAGGCGGAGGTAGGTGACGACCGCAGGGGCACGGAAGTCGTCGGTCTCGAGGACGGTGGTCGAGAGACCTCGGTCCGCGAAGCCCTGCATGCAGCGGACCGTGAGCGCGGCGCCGACGCGGCGGCCGCGTGCGCGGTTCAGCACTCCGACGTAGTGCACGTAGCCGGCGTCGGGGTAGGTGTCCGGCATGATGCGCTCGGAGGCGACGCCGAGGATCCCCCGCTCGTCCTCGACGACCCAGGTCACGGGGACGTCGGCGGCGTCGGAGAACTCGGCTCGCACCCGGTCCACGTCCCACTGCTCTTCGAAGCTCTCGGCGAGCACCAGGGCGATAGCCGCTTCATCGGCGGCGGTCGCGGCGCGAAGCACGAGCCCCTCTGCGAGCGGCGCCGGGACCACTGCGGAGAGCGGGCCCGGGTGGGTCATGAACAGCTGGGTCACTGGTGCCTCCTTTGGCTTGACCGGGTATCTGCGGTCGGTTGAGTGTATGGACGGATTCGGAAAAAGAAAACGCCGTTCTGCAGTCACGAACAGTTCCAGTCTTGCGCACGCCAGCGTTCGGCCTGCGCGAACACATTTCGTCGTTTCGAAACTGCTGCTTAGTCTCTGACTGTGCCGACGACGCCTCCCCACACCCCCGCATCCCCGCCTCGCTACTCGCTCCCCGGTTGGACCGGCAGGATCGGCGTGGCCAGAAGCGACATCACCGCGCCCGTCGGCATCCGCATGCGCAACTGGGGCTACGGCGACGCGGACCTCAGCACGGGCGTCCACGACGCGCTCACCCTGACGGTGCTCGCGCTGGACGCGTCTGCTGCGGACGGCTCATCAGCACACGCCGACGTCTCCCTCGTCATCACCGCCGACCTCGGCTGGTGGCGCACGATGGAGGACGAACGCCAGGTGCGCGGGGCCGTCCTCGCAGCGACCGGGCTCGCCGCCGACCACGTGCTCCTGCACCTCACGCACACGCACGCCGGACCTTCGATCTGCCGGGAGGACGCCGACCTCCTCGGCGGCGCCTTCGTGCCCGAGTACCTCGACGCGCTGGCGGATGCCGCTGCGGACGCCGCCGTCCGCGCCATCGCCGACCTGCAGCCGGCCGACCTCGTGTGGAACACCGGTCGGCACACACTGGCGGCCGTCCGCGACCTCCTCCATGACGGGCAGGCCCTGCTCGGCTTCGACCCGGAGCAGGAACCGGACCAGACGCTCGTCGTCGGACGGGCGAGCCGCGCCGATGGAACCGTGCTCGCGACGATCGTGAACTACGCGTGCCACCCGACGACCCTCGGCTACGCGAACAGCCACCTCTCCCCCGATTACGTCGGCCCCATGCGCAGCGTCGTCGAGGACGTCACCGCTGCGCCGTGCCTCTTCCTGCAGGGCGCGAGCGGCGAGCTCGGCCCGCGTCAGCAGTACAGCGGAGAACTCGGGCTCGCCGATCGGCACGGTTTCTCCCTCGGTCATGCGGTCCTCGGAGTGCTCCTCACGATGCCTGAGCCGGGGACCGCGCTCGTCCTCGATGACGTCATCCAGTCCGGCGCACCGCTCGCGATCTGGGATCCGGCCCCCGCTGTCTGGGACGGGTCGAGTGAGCGGATCCACCGCGACGTACCCGTCCAGGTGAAATCGCTCGCGCCCATCGAGGAGCTCGAACACGAATGGGCCGACATCGACCCCCGCAGCCGGGCCGAACGCCTGCGCCGCGCGAAACGCCTCCGGCGCACGTACGCCGACATGGACCGACCGGTGCACCCGCTCTGGGTGTGGCGATTCGGCGACGCCGTGTTCGTCGCCCACCCCGGCGAAGCGTACTCAGCTCTGCAGTCGACGCTCCGTGCGCGTTTCCCGTCCGCCACGATCGTGGTGATGAACCTCACCAACGGACCCGGCTGGGTGTACCTGCCGCCCGAGCACGCCTACCGCGAAGACCGATACCAGGCCTGGCAGACCGTCCTCGAAGCCGGATCGCTCGAACGACTCATCGCCGCTGCCGGCGACGCCATCATCGACCTCGGGTTCGTCCCGGCTGGAGAGGACACCCCGTGACTGGCTCGAACGAAGCGACCGACGCCGCCGACACGACTCGACCCAACGGTTCGAGCGGCCCAGTCGGCGCCGCCACCGGACTGCGCTCGAGCGCCTGGTTCGACGGCGACGACGAAGTGGCGCTCGCGCACCGCGTCGCCGTGCGGATGGGCGGCGGCGAGATCGAACAGGGCCAGCGGCGCCCGATCATCGCCGTCATCGACACGTCGAGCGACGCGAACCCGTGCAACCTGCCGTTGCGCGAACTCGCCGAGCACGTCCGCCGAGGCGTCTCCGAGGCGGGTGGCACAGCGATGGTCATGCCCGCGATGTCCCTCGGCGAAGACCTCATGAAACCGAGCGCGATGCTCTACCGAAACCTGCTCTCGATGGAGGTCGAGGAGCTGCTGCGTGCCAACCCCATCGACGGCGTCGTGCTCCTCACCAACTGCGACAAGACCACGCCCGGAGCACTCATGGGCGCGATCAGCTCCGACCTGCCGACCATCCAGATCGTCGGCGGCAACCGACCGGCCCCGGTCTTCGACGGCCGAGAACTCGGCACCGGGACCGACCTCTGGCGGGAGATGGACCGCTACCGAAGCGGCGAGATCGACAACGCGGAATGGCGTCGGTTCGAGGCCTGCTACGCGTGCGGCACGGGATCGTGCAACACCGCTGGAACCGCGTCGTCGATGGCCATGATCGTCGAGGCACTCGGCTTCACCCTCCCCGGGGCGTCCACCGTCCAGGCCGGCATGGACCCGAGCCGCGAGCTCTCATACGAGACGGGCAAGCGCATCGTCGCGATGGTCGATGAGGGACTCACGCCGTCACGCATCCTCTCAGCCGCCTCCTTCCGGAACGCCGCGCGCATCCTGCAGTCGGTGGGCGGATCGACCAACGCCGTCATCCACCTGGCCGCGATGGCTGGACGCGCAGGCATCGAGTTCGGGCCCACCGACGTCGCCGCCGCTGGCGTCGGCATCCCGGTCATCGCCGACGTGCAGCCGTGCGGCTCGGGTCTCATGCGCGAACTCGACCGCGCCGGAGGGGTGCCGTCACTCGTGTTCGAGCTCGGCGACGCGATCGAACGCGAGCCGCTGACGTGCACGGGGCGTCCACTCGCGGACTCCGCGCGCGCACCCCTCGCCGACAACGAGCGGACGAAGGCCATCCGAGAGCTCGCCGACCCCGTCGTCGCAGGACCCGCCATCCGTGCCGTCTCCGGATCGCTCGCTCCGGGAACCGCCGTCCTGAAAGCCGCCGCATCCGACCCTCGTTTGTGGAAGCATCGCGGCCCGGCCCTGGTGTTCCACGGGTACGAGGAGATGCGCGAGCGCACGCAGGACCTCGATCTCGACGTGACGGCCGACCATGTGCTCGTCCTGAGCGGATGTGGGCCGGTCGGCGTGCCCGGCATGCCGGAGTGGGGCATGATCCCGATCCCCCGGCGCCTCCTCGAACAGGGCGTCACCGACATGGTGCGCGTCAGCGACGCCCGGATGAGCGGCACGAGCTTCGGGACCGTCTTCCTGCACGCGTCGCCGGAGGGCGCCGTGGGCGGGCCGATCGCACTCGTGCGGGACGGCGACATGATCAACGTCGACGTCGAAGCCGGTGTGCTCGACCTCGAGGTCGCGCCGGAGGAGCTGGAACGGCGTCTGGCCGAGTGGACTCCGCCCGTGTCTGCGCACGTCCGCGGCTGGCCGATGCTCTACCAGCGGCACGTCGAGCAGGCGGACCGCGGGGCCGACCTGGACTTCCTCACGGCGCCGACCGCCGCGCACCGTCGTCGCATCGACCCCGTCGTCGGTCGCTCCTGACCTCTGGTGCTGGGCGGTGTGCCCCTGCATCCCGGCCTGTTCACAACTCAGGAGCGCCGCGGCGTGTCGGACCCGACACGCCACAGCGAGGGCGCGACACGCCTGACCCCTCCTGAGTTGTGAACACACAGGTGTTGCAGGAGGCGGATGCGGGACGTGAGGAGCTGCGGTTAGCGGGAGACGACGGTGCGGCCCTCGAAGGCACGACCGAGGGTGACCTCATCGGCGTACTCGAGGTCGCCGCCCACCGGCAGACCGGAGGCGAGTCGCGTGACGCGGATCTCGAGCGTGATGAGGAGGCGGCTGAGGTAGGTCGCCGTCGCCTCGCCCTCGAGGTTCGGGTCGGTCGCGATGATGACCTCCTGCACGGTGCCGTCCGCGAGCCGCTGCATGAGCTGGCGGATGCGGAGGTCGTCGGGGCCGATGCCGTCGATGGGGCTGATGGCACCGCCGAGCACGTGGTACAGCCCACGGAACTCGCGCGTGCGCTCGATCGCGACGACGTCCTTGGGCTCCTCGACGACGCAGATGAGTGCCGGGTTGCGGCGCGGATCGCGGCAGACCACACAGAGGTTCTCCTCGGTGATGTTGCCGCAGATCTCGCAGAAGCGGACGCGTTCGCGCACGACGCTCAACAGCTCCGCGAGCTTCGAGACGTCGAACGTCTCCGTCTGCAGGATGTGGAACGCGATGCGCTGAGCCGACTTCGGTCCGATGCCGGGGAGCCGGCCGAACTCGTCGATCAGGTCTTGGACGATGCCCTCGTACATGGGTGGTTACCGTTCGCTCGGGCGGGTGCGCGGCTGGTGGGCCTGCTCCTCGATGAAGGTGGCGCCGAGCAGTTCGCGGACGACGCTCTCGCCGTACCGGTTGTCTCCGGCTGGGTGCGATGCGGCGGGCGGCGGAGTGTGGCGCGGCGGTTGAGGCGCGCGCTCGGGTGCCGCGTTCGGGGCAGGAGCTGCGACTTCGGCGCCGGAGGGCGCTTCTGCTGCGCGGGGCTCGGGCTCGACCGGTGCGGAGGCCGCCCAGCCGTCTGCCGTGGTCTCACGAGCCACAGGGGCCGTCGGGGCAGGCGGCACCGATGCAGCGGCTGGGGCAGCAGGACCGGGAACGGACGCTGGGGTGGACGGCTGCGCCCACGCATCCGTGTTCGACGCGGCGACCGGCGCGGAGTCGAAGACGGGGTCGGGGTAGGGCGGCTCGTCGTCCGGCGGCGGTGCGTCGTCGTCGGAGGGCTCCGATGCGGGGATGGCGACGACGTCCCACGTGACCGTGCGGGAACCGATCGCGTCGGCGTTGGCCGGACCCCGCGCAGGGGCCGGCGCAGCCGACGGAGCGGATGCCGGAGCCGATGCGCGCGGCGCGGCGCCGGCAGGAGCTCCGGCGACGTTCGGCCGTGCGGGAGCAGGGGTCTGCTGTGCCGACTGCGTCGGCGCCGTTCGCACGGGTGTCGACTGGGCAGGGGCCGCTGCCGAGGTCTGCGCCGGTGCCGATGCGTGTGTCGATGCCGATGGAGCTGACGGAGTCGAAGCACCTCCGGGACCTGCTGTAGGACGAGCTGGCCCACCGGTGCTGCCGCCCGGTCCACTCGCACCACCCGGTCCACCGGCCGGCGGACCGCTCTGGCCGTCATCCGATCCGGCGACCTTGGCGATGTACTTCACCCGCACCCCGAGGACGTCGAGGATCGCCGTCCTAAGGACCTCTGCGACGCCGGTGCCCGGTGCGTGCCGTGCTTTGAAGTCGTTGACGTCGCCGTTGCTCGCGAACGAGAGGGTGAGGACGTCATCGCCCGTGAAGGCGACGGCCTGCGTGTTGATCACGACCATCCACGCCTTGCGATCGGCCTTTTCGACCTTGGCGACGACCTCCGGCCATGCGTCCTTGACGAGCTGGAGCGTGACGGGGCCGACGCGCGGTGCACGTGCTGCGGGAGCGGGAGCGGGAGCGGTGGGAGCGGGAGCGGCCGGAGCGGGACTCGATGGGGTGGGCCCTTCGACAGGCTCAGGGACCGGGGCCGGATCAGGGACCGGGGCAGACTCAGGGACCGGCGAAGACGCAGGGACGGGGGGCGTTTGCGTGCGTGCTTCGACAGGCTCAGCAACCGGAGCGGCCGCGCGCCGTTCGACAGCCTCAGGGACCGGGGTCGACGCCGGGACGGGGGTCGACGCGGGGGCCGAGGCGGACCCACCGACGATCGCGCCGTCGACGCCGATACGCCGTTCCAGGCGCTCGACGCGCGCCAAGGCGCCGCGAGCGGAGTCGTCCGCCGCGGGGACGAGGATGCGCGCCATCATGAGTTCGAGGTGGAGGCGAGGCGACGTGGCGCCGGTCATCTGGGTGAGGGCTGCGTTGACGACATCGGCCGTGCGGGACAGCTCGGCAATGCCGAATGCGCGCGCCTGTCCCATCATCTTGTCGAGTTCGTCCTGAGGGAGGCCTCGCAGCACGGCCGCTGCACCCTCGCCCGTCGCCGCGACCACGATGAGGTCGCGGAGCCGTTCGAGGAGGTCGTCGACGAAGCGTCTGGGGTCCTGGCCGGTCTGGATGACGCGGTCGACGGTGCCGAACGCTGCCGAGGAGTCTCGTG
Organism: Plantibacter lichenum; assembly: GCF_050587525.1. Taxonomy (NCBI): domain Bacteria; kingdom Bacillati; phylum Actinomycetota; class Actinomycetes; order Micrococcales; family Microbacteriaceae; genus Plantibacter; species Plantibacter lichenum. The sequence continues at coordinate 80,301 of NZ_JBOBFT010000006.1, forward strand.
CGGAGAGGGCGTCGATCACTTCATCGAGCAGAGCCGTGTGCGTGTAGCCGAGGAGGGCGACGGCTCGCTCGTAGTCGACGGAGTCCGCTTCCGACCCCGCCATGAGCTGGTCGAGCAGGGACAGCGTGTCTCGCGCAGACCCGCCACCGGCACGCACGACGAGCGGCAGGACGCCGGCCTCGACCGTGACGTTCTCGCTGGTGCACAGCTGCTGGACGTAGTCGAGCATCTGCGCGGGCGGGATGAGCCTGAACGGGTAGTGGTGGGTCCTCGACCGAATGGTGCCGATGACTTTGTCCGGTTCCGTCGTCGCGAAGATGAACTTCACGTGCTCCGGCGGCTCTTCCACGATCTTGAGCAGCGCGTTGAAGCCCTGCGGCGTGACCATGTGGGCTTCGTCGAGGATGAAGATCTTGTAGCGGTCTCGCGCGGGAGCGAAGATGGCGCGCTCGCGCAGGTCCCGGGCGTCATCGACGCCGTTGTGGCTCGCCGCGTCGATCTCGACCACGTCGAGCGAACCGGCACCGTCTCGGGAGAGGTCCACGCAGCTGTCGCACACGCCGCACGGGGTGTCCGTGGGGCCCTGTGCACAGTTGAGGCAGCGAGCCAGGATGCGGGCCGACGTTGTCTTGCCGCAGCCGCGAGGACCGCTGAAGAGATAGGCGTGATTGACGCGGTTGGTGCGGAGCGCCGTCATGAGGGGATCGGTCACCTGAGACTGACCGATCATCTCGGCGAACGTCTCGGGCCGATACCGGCGATACAGAGCTGTGACCACGGAATCAATCGTAGTCGCCACCCCTGACAGTGGGAGCCGGCATCCACAGGGCCGATGACGAGCACGGCGCACGAGCACGACGCACAACGCACGACGCACGAGCACGGCGCACGAGCACGACGCACAACGCACGACGCACAGTGCACGAGCCCGCCGGGCTCCATGGGGACCGATGGGCAGCGGTCCCCATGGAGCCCGGACGGACCGCTCCCTACGATGGACGCAGCGAGACCCACCGAAAGGACTCCCGTGGACCAGATCCTCGTCGACACCCAGCTCATCAGGGACACCACGTCGAACCTGAAGTCGCTCCAGCAGGAGTTCGACGGCGCCGAACAACGCACCGAATCGGCCGCCGATCACATCCCCCACGAGTTGCTCGCCCGCACGATCCGCGAGTTCGCGACCGGTTGGGACACGCGCCGCAGCGAGTTCTCGGAGGCGATCACGACACTCACCGCGATGGGCACCGCCATCGCCGACCACTTCGAGGGATGGGACGCCGACAGCGCGGCGGCCGCGAGCGGCACCGGCACCGACGGAGACGACGGATGAGCCCCATCACCGGCGATCCGACCGCCATCCGGTCCTGGTCTCGCACGTATGGCGGCATCGCGGACACGATCGTCGCGGCATCGGAACAGCTGCAGGCGATCCAACTCGGCGAGCAGACGAGCATCGCGATCATCGAGTATCGCGACAACGCCGAGTATTTGGGCACGAACCTCGGCCTCACCGAACCGCGCTACCGGGCCGTGCAGGACGCGCTCGCCTTCTACGCCGACGAGCTCGAGGGCGCGCAGCAGGACGAGAAGAACGCGATCGCGGCGGCCGAGACCGCGGACACGGAGCACGCCGCCGCGAACAGCGACTACCAGGCCAAAGCGCAGGTGACGTTCGGGGCGCAGGCGAACCCCGCCGACCCGAACGCAGCCCAGGCGAAGAGCGAGTCCGATGCCGCGTGGATCCGTCTCGAACACGCGCGCATCGCCCGGGAGCAATCCCAGGTCGACATCGACAATGCGGCGATCCGCGCGGAGAACGCCGGACGGACCGCGGCCGCGATGATCACGACGGCGGTCGACGGCGACGGCATGAACGACACCTGGTGGGACGACTGGGGCAAAGCGGTCTACGACGTCCTCACCGTCGTCGGCTTCATCGTGATCGGCATCGTCGCCATCGTCGCCATCATCGGCCTCGTCCTCGCGACGATCGGCACGGGCGGCCTCGCGCTGCCTCCCGCGCTTGCAGCCGCCGCAGCAGTCGTCGGCGTCGCCGGACTCGGCATCGGCATCCTGCAGGCGGGGATGAGCGGCATCGCGATGGCTTCCGGGGAGAAAGGCCTCGAGAACCAGCTCACGTGGGACCTCATCGGCCTCATCCCGTTCAGCCGGTTCCTGAAGGGACCGATCGCGAAGATGCTCCGCAACATGGACGTGCCGTCGTCCGGTGTCGGGTCGCTCGCCGGCATCCCGCGGACGAAGAACACGAGCCCCGAAATGGACGCGTACCTCGACGGGATGGGTCGCGCTGGGCCGACCCAGAAGGCGGCGGCCCAGTACTTCCTCGAGAATCAGATCGACATCTTCGCGGCGATCAGCCTCGAGGCGGGCTCCGCGATCACCGAGCGCTCCCCGTCCGCGCTGCCTGACCTCGAACCCAATGCGCAGGCGCCCGCAGCACACCAGGAGCCGATTCCGTTCCTCGGTCTCACGGGCGACACGCAGCAGAAACCTGTCGACGAGTACGCCCTCGTGCCCGAAGTGCCGGCCTTCGAGGGCTCGTACCGGGTCGTCGACGGCGGCAACGGCATCGTGCAGCCAGCTCCGAACGGGCTCATCACACTCCCCGGACCGTTTATATACCCGAACGGGAATACAGATCCGGGCACACCTTCAGGAGACGAGCAATGAGCGCTGCCGATCCCGGCCTCGTGATGATCCACCTCATCGACTACGACACGAACTCCTGGGTCTGGGTGCCGCACATCTGGCCGCACGAGCAGTTCGCGGACCCGTCGTCCTGGGCGGATGCCGCTTCGCGGACGATCGCTAGACGATCCGGCTTCACGTTCATGAAGCGACGAGCGCTCCGTGACGATCTGGTCGAGATGGCGCTCAGTCGCGACGGCGGCGGTACGAACTGGACGCTGGCCTACGCGCCGGATCTCAGCATGGTGCCGCGGATCGCTCGCATCACCGCACACGATCGCGTGCACGGCTCGTACGCGACGCTCGAGCAGTTCCTGCAGCTGGACCAGCCCGGGCTGCACGAGCGCCCGGTCGTCGAACGGTTCAGCTCCCCTCATCTCGGCGATGGCATCACAACGCTCATGCATCGGAAAGCGCCCGACGGCACACTGATCGGCGTGCGCAGCTACGGGTGGGCGCTCGACGGGATGTGGGCGTCGGTGAGCGTCGCCGATTTCGATCTCGGATACCTCTCCCGGATCCGGCCTCACATCGACGGACTCGCCCGAGCGCTCACCTTCACCGAATCGTCCAGCTCGGATGACGACGCATCGGCGGGCCGTGGATGAGCGCGCCGACGGATGTCGCGAGGGCGCGAGCCGCGAAGCAGTTCCAGTTCACGCTCCCGCCCGGCTGGGGTCATCTGCCGGCCGGTGAACCGGTCGAGGTCTCGGTCGCCCGGCTCGCGCCGACGGGTTCCGGAGCGTCGACCAGTGAGCTCGTCGCTCTCCGTGCAGCGCTGCGACGACAGCTCCGTACGCTCCGCAGCCAGACGACCGCTGGCGGAGGCGTCGACGTCCTCCTCCCGGTCACGACGCGTGCGGGCGCCGTCGTGCCGGCGAACATCGTGATCGCACCGGCGAGCGATGCAGCGGTCGCCGCGTACCTCGCTGGCGCACTGCCGAGCCCGTGGGACGTGGCCGAGGAGGGCAATCGCTCCGTGTCGATCACGACCGATGCGCTCGGCGACCTCCCTGTCACGCGAGCACTCCGCATCGACCGCGAGACGCCGGAGGACACGGCCGTGGATCTCATCCGCATCGACTACTTCGTCCCGGTGTCCCAGGTGTTGCCTCGGCAGCTGGCCGTCGTCATCAGCGGGACGGTCCTCGGGCGCGTCGGCGACGAACGCTTGCCTGCTTCCACGGTCGAGGTCCTCGTGAACCTCGTCGATGCGATCGTGCACACCTTCCGCTGGTAGCCCCTGCTCCTGCCCTCCTCCGCCCCGCCCGGCCCCTCCCTGCCCCTCAAACCTCCGTTTTCGTGCAAAAAGTGCCCACGAAAACGGGCGTCTTGCACGAAAACGGAGGTTTGGGGCTACGGCGCGAGCGACGGCACAGGGAGTCGGAACGTGTGCCGCAGGGCAGAGCTCGCCGCCAGATAGCCCGGCATCCCGTGCACGCCCATGCCGGGCGCCGCGGAACTCGAGCACAGGTAGACGCCGTTCGCGGGCGTCCGCCACGGCTCGGCACTGACCACCGGGCGGCGCAGCAGCTGGACCATCGAGGGTTCTCCCCCGGAGATGTCGCCCCCGATGTCGTTCGGGTTCTCCCGCTCGACGACGACGGCGGATCGTCCCGCGGAAGCGATGATCGTGTCGCGGAAGCCGGGCGCGAACCGTTCGATCTGCGCGATGATCGCCTCGGTCATGTCGACGTCGGACCCCTTCGGCACGTGGCAGTACGCCCAGACCGTGTGCTTGCCGTCCGGCGCCCTCGTCGAGTCGAAGAGCGACGGCTGCGACAGGAGCACGTATGGGCGTTCCGCGTGACGCCCGTCGGCGACCTCGTTCTCGGCGGCGGCGACCTCCTGCGCGGTCCCGCCGATGTGCACGGTGGGCGTCGTGAGGAGTTCGCGATTGGTCCACGGGATCGGATCGGACACGGCGAAGTCGATCTTGAAGACGCCGTTGCCGTAACGGAAGCGCCGGAGCGCGGCGATGTACTTGTCCGGGAGGCGGCTGCCGACGGCCTGCACGAGATCGCGCGGCGACGTGTCGAAGAGCACTGCGGCGGCGATCGGCAGATCCGAGACGGACGTGACCCGATGCCCGGTCACGACACGCCCGCCGTGGGCTTCGAGATCGGCGATCATCGCGTTGGCGAGTGACTGTGCTCCCCCGACCGGCAACGGCCAGCCCGCAGCATGGGCCGTGGTCGCGAGGACGAGGCCGGCACCTGCTGCTGGCAGGCCGGGGAGGCGGGTGATCGTGTGCGCCATGACCCCCGCGAGCATCCCTGGTGCAACGGTGCCGCGGAAGCGCGCGAGCCACGCCGGCGAGCCGATCTCGAGCGAGCGCAGCCCGAATGGGATCACCCCGAACAGCCGCTTCGGCATCGGCAGCAACGGGTTGAGCGTGAATTCTGAGACCGCGTCGATGCCGTCCACGATCGGCTGGAACAGTCGACGCCAGGCAGTGCCGTCCACCCCGAGCGTGTCGACGGTGCGCTCGAGGTCGCGGTAGGCGATGCCCGCACGCCCGTGGTCGAGCGGATGCCCGTACGACGCCTCGGGGACCACGTAGTCCACCCGGTCCGTCGCGTGCCATTTCCGGAAGAACTCGGAGGTGAGGACCATCGGATGGATGGCGGAGCACACGTCGTGCAGGAAGCCGGGCTCGGTCAGTTCCAGGGTGCGGATGCCGCCGCCTGGCACATCGGCCGCCTCGTGGACCTCGACCTCGAGGCCGGCGCGCGCGAGCGTGACTGCCGCCGCGAGGCCGTTCGGTCCGCTGCCCACCACAACTGCATTAACCACGACTTCAGCCTAGGCCCTGCCTCGTCCGGAACGCCGGAGTGTCCGGACCGGCGGGACCGTCCGGCTCGACCGGAACGCCGGTCGGACGCTGGGATGAACGACGAGAGCGGCCGTCGACCAAGAGGTCGGCGGCCGCTCTCGAAGCGGATCAGTGTGTGGTGATCAGGCGATCGTCGATGCGCGCTGGCGACGAACCAGGAGCAGGACGGCGATCAGAGCGACACCGAGCGCGACTGCGCCGGCTGCTGCCCAGATGACGACGACGGGCGTTGCGAACCCGGTGTCGGCCAGGCCGTCACCGCTGCCGCTGCCACTTCCGCTGCCGCCCGCGGCGTCTGCCGGGGTGACGGAGAAGGTGGCGGTGCCGACGTTCTGCGAGGTCTGACCGGTGGCGGTCAGCGTGTAGGTGCCGGTCGCGTCGGACGGAAGCGTGACGTTGACCGAGACGGCGCCGGCGCCCGAAGCGGACTTCGAGAGCGAGACCGTTGCCGACTTGAAGACGGCGAGCGTTGCGGTGCCTGAACCGGTGACCGAGAACGAAACCGTCTCGCCCGGAGTGAAGGAGCCGTCGGCGAAGCCGACTGCAGTGGTGCCGCCGGGAACCGGGTTACCGGTCACGGAGACGTTGCCGGCCGGGACGTACCCGGCGGCGTTGGCGGTCAGTGGAGCGATGAACAGGCCGGCGACGACGAGTGCCATCACTGCCAGAACTTTCTTCAGCATGTGTTCCCCTATGGAGGTCGAGGCGATGGGTGATTGGGCAAACCGTGTGCAAGTCGGCTGACTGCGGAGACCGCAAGATCACCCCTACTGTAGGGGCAACTGGCACCCCGTGGCCAACTTTTGTGTTTCGGTCGTGTGAACAGTCGGCGTGGAGACCACCTCGAGCGAACTCGACGATCCTGGCTCGGTGAGCGTCCCCAGATCGATCTCCGTCGACTGTCCTGGAGCGATTTCGACCTCGAAATGCGTGACCGGGAACCCGCCGTCCGAGGCGGTCTGGGGCGAGAGTTCCGCGCCGTCCCTGGTCGCGCCCTGGAAGAGCGACTTCCGCGGGCCGTAGACGCTCACGGTGATCCTGATGTTGCCGGCCGGCACCCCGTAGGTGCCCCCGCCGGTCACGTAATCGCTCAGCGTGGAGGCGGCATCGGCAGGCGCGTTGTTGCGCAATGTGACGCGGAGGCCGACGAAAGCGCGCCCGTCCTGACGGCACTCCTTCTGGCCGATCGCGTAGTCGGCGTCGAGGTAGTAGCCCATCTTGCTGCCGGTCGCGTCGTTCAGGTAGACCCCGAATCGGGTGGCCTGTCGATCGCTCGCCGGCAGTTCTCCGGCGAGGGTCGTGCCGGCGATCTCGGTCTGCTCGTCCTGGTGGGCGCTCCAGATGATCGTGCGACGTTCCTCACCCGATTTCGCGAGCGCGGCGAGGAGCTTGGCCGGGTCGAAGTCGCCTCCTGCCACGCGCTCGAACACCGCTGCTGCCGCGGATGCGAAGAACACGTTCTGGTCCGCTGGATCCGCGTAGCGGGCGTACGCCTGGCTCAGCAGCACGTCGACGACGTTCTCGCTCGTGAGCACGTCGCCGGTCTCGAGGGTCACCGGCCCGGTCGCCGAGAGCAGGTAGCCGAGCGCGACGGGGTCGATCGACAGGACGCCGTCGACCTCGGTTCCGAAGCGCTGCTTCCACATCTCGCGAGCGAGCTCGGCACTCATCGGGAATCGTGGGGTGAGGTTCACGTCCTGCAGGTACCGGCCGGTGATGTCGCCGTAGATGCCGCGCGTTTCGAGCGGCAGCGGGAGCACGGGTTCGGCGGTCGGCGGGAAGTCGGAGGTCGACGCCTGCTGCAGCATCGACACCTTGCCGCCGTTCGTGCCGATGAGCGCGACGGCGCCCGGGTTGCCGCCCGTGGAGCGCGGTTCGGCGTTGTTCTGGAAGAGCACGAGGTAGTTCCGCGGGCCGTCCGCACCGAGCATCGCGGGCAGGAGGTCGACGGCCCGTCGGGCGGCGTCCGCCGTGGACGACGCTTCGGCGAGGACGGGCCTCAGTTCGTCGACCGCGGACGTCACGACGCCGATCGTCTTCGAGGTGTCGATGGATCGCACGCGGTTGTTCGCGGCTTCGAGGACATCGTCTGCCACGCGGACGTCGGCCTGCGCATCGATGAGCGGCTGCACGTCGACGGCGCCGTCGACGGGCTTGAACTGGGCCGGCGTGAGCTTGCCGGCGAGCCGGACGAGCGGTGAGACCGCGCCGGTCGAGATCTGGGACGTCGCGCCCGCCACCTCGCGGACCGCGGCGAGGTTGGGGCCGACGAACGGGATAATCTCGGCGGCTCGCCAGATCGGGTCGCTCGTCAACTGAGCCGCGGCGACGGCGTGCGTGCGGAGGGCGTCCGCCGTCTTCCCGGCGGCCGCCGTGTCACCCGCGACGACCTGCGCTTTCACCGACTTCGCGAGCGGAACCGCCTGTTGCAGTTCGTCTTTCGCCAGCACAGCTCTGACACCGATCCACGCGGTGGCGCCGATGAGCAGCACGAGGACGCCGGCGACGCTCCACCAGATGATGCGCTTGCGGCGCTTGGCGCGGCGGGCGCGGCGCGACGGACGACGGGTGCGGGAGCCTGCAGCGCGATCGGGGGTGTCGGTGGGCGCGGAGGAACCGTCTGGTTCGGGGGCGGACATGGGCGCTATTCAACCACGGGTGCGCTGGAGGTCAACGCGGCGATCCACACGAACACCACGACGGAGCCGTTGAAGACCGCGTGGGCGATGATCGCTCCGCCGAGGCGTCCGCTGGCCGCCGCGACGGCTCCCGCGCCGAGTCCGACGACCAACGTCGAGAGGCCGATCGTGAGCGCTTGCGCGGGCGTCGCGACCCCCACGAGATGCACGAGCGCGAACACGATCGCGGCCACGACGACGGCCACCGCGCTCACTGCGGATGCGCCGATCGAGGCGCCGATCCGCGATCCGCCGAGCGCACGCATCGTTCCTCGGAGGACGAGTCCGCGGAAGAAGAGCTCCTCGACGAACGGGGCGATCGCGACGGTCGCGATCGTTCCCCAGACGAGGAGGGCGATGGTCGATGCGGCGGTGCCGGACGCGCCGTCAGCATCGAGCGTCGGACCGGAGACGGCGAGCGGCCGACCGTTCACGAGCACTTCGACGAGCACGGCGACACACCGGGCGAGCAGACCGACGATGAGCCCCCAGAACAGGTCGAGCGGCCGGAATGCAAGGCCGAAGTCGCGGGCCGGGGAACGGGTTCCGGCGAGGAACGACGCAGCGATGACGGCCGCCAGCAAGGGCACCCAGACGACGAGGTAGCCGACGACCGGAAGCCCCGGAACCGCGCCGCGGACGTCCGCCGTTTCGAGGACCTGCGAGAGCCCGATCGCGACGACCGCACCGGCCGCGGCCACCGCCAGCCACCACTTCGATCCGCGCCTGGACGCGGTGGTTTCTTCCTGCTGCTCGCTCACGGGAGCAAAGCTACGGCATCGGAGTTCCCGACGAGACGAACGCACGAGGTTCGTCCGAGGCTGTGGCACCATGTTCCATGAGTGCCTCATTCGGGGTGCAAACCGCACTCTTCGATGGGATGCAACGACAGTGGAGCTCCGCGACTACCTCCGGGTTCTCAGGAAGTACTGGATCCTGATCGCCGCCCTCACCCTCCTCGGTGTCGGGTCGGCCGCAACCTATTCGCTCCTGCAGACGCCGACGTACAGCTCGTCAGCGAAGGTGTTCGTCTCGATCCAGTCGAGCGACAACGTGCAGGAACTGGCACAGGGCAACACGTTCACGCAGCAGCGGGTGAAGACCTACGCAGACCTCGTGAACACGCCGATCGTGCTCCTCCCGGTCGTCGCCACGCTCGACCTGAACAAGACCGCGGACGAGCTCTCCAAGCAGATCACCGCATCCGCCCCGCTCGACACGACGCTCATCGAGATCATCGCGACCGACACCGATCCGGTGCGCGCCGCCGACATCGCGAACACGGCGGCCGAGAGCCTCACGGGCGTCGTCGCCGACATCGAGACCCCCGACAACGGCGGCGCGAGCCCCGTGAAGCTCACCCGGGTGCAGGAGGCCGGGGTTCCGACGAAGCCGGTCAGCCCGAACGTGCCGCTGAACCTCGCGCTCGGACTGCTCGTCGGTCTCGTACTCGGCGTCGCCTTCGCCGTGCTCCGCGAGACGCTCGACACGCGCATCCGCAACGAGCGGGACATCGAAGTCGTCACCGAGCTGCCGATCATGGGCGGCATCGCTTTCGATCCGAAGGCGAAGCAGCGTCCGCTCATCGTCCAGGCCGACCCCAAGAGCCCCCGTTCCGAGTCGTTCCGCAGCCTGCGCACGAACCTGCAGTTCCTCGATGTGAGCGATCAGCCGCGCAGCTACGTCGTGACGTCTTCGATCCAGAGCGAGGGCAAGAGCACGACGGCCGCCAACCTGGCCATCGCGCTCACCGACGCCGGTCACAGCGTGCTCCTCATCGACGCGGACCTCCGCCGTCCGAAGCTCGCGGACTACTTCGACATCGAGGGCGCCGTGGGACTCAGCGACGTGCTCATCCGGCGCGCGACGCTCGACGACACCATCCAGTCGTGGGGGCGCGGCAAGCTCTCGCTCCTGCCCGCCGGCGCGATCCCGCCGAACCCGAGCGAGCTGCTCGGCTCGGCCATCATGCAGAAGCTCATCACGGGACTCGAGCAGCAGTTCGACTACGTGCTCATCGATGCACCGCCGCTCCTGCCGGTGACCGATGCCGCGCTCCTCGCCCGGCACACGGGCGGCGCACTGCTCGTGGTCGCGGCCGGCCGCACGCACAAGAACCAGCTCAAGGGCGCGATCGAATCGCTCGCGCACGTGAACGCGTCAGTCGCCGGCCTCGTCATGACGATGGTGCCGACGAAGGGTCCTGACGCCTACGGCTATGCTCGCTACGGCTACGGCGCGGGCTACGGCTACGGCCCGGAGAAGGCCTGACCGATCCACCTGCGCGAGCCTGATCCACAGTTCTGAGGCGGTGACCGACCCGGTCGTCCGTCCAGCGGCCGGGGACCGCTGCCGCACTGCCCGGACGTCGACCGACGTCCGTTCCAGAGTTCCGGAGGAGAAGCCCCGTGGCGGATCGATCGCCGTTCACCGTCGTCATCGTCTGCACCGGCAACGTGTGCCGTTCGCCGTTGACGGAGCAGCTGTTGCGCAGCCGATTCCAGGCCGCCGGAGTGCCCGCACTCGTGTCGAGCGCCGGAACCGACATCGTCCAGGGCCTCGTCATGCCGGAGGAGGTCGTGGCGCAGTCCCGTCGTTTCGGCGGTGACCCGACCGGGCACGCACCCCGTGCTCTCGATGCGGCGGTCCTCCGCGAAGCCGATCTCGTGCTCGCGGCCACGCGAGAACACCGCAGCGCCATCGCTCGTGCGCTCCCCCGGGCCGCCCGATACACGTTCACGATCGCCCAGTTCGCACGGCTCGTCGAGTCGCTCCCGCCGATCGCGGACCCGTGGGACCTCGTCGCGGAGGCCGCCGCCGAGCGCGGCGCCACTGCCCCGCCGGAGAACCCCGATGACGACGACATCGAGGACCCGTACCGCCGTGGCGACGAGGTCTACGGGCGGGTCGGCGACCGGATCGCCGCACTCGTCGACACGATCGCGAGTCGGTTGATCGCGCCCGCCACTGGCTCCGGTTCCGCACCGTTCGGAGACCAGCCGTGAGCACTCGTCGGGGCCGGTCCACGTACAAGCCGAAGCAGCGTCGCACCTGGAAGGACCGCTTCGGGTCGTCGCATCTGCGCATCCTCGCGATCGTCGGCATCGTGGTCTTCCTCGTCGTCGACGTGATCCTCATCGGCCTCGCCCTCAACTCGACGAAGGCCGTGGACGACCACGCGACGCCTCGCCCCGTCCCGTCGTTCACCTCCGAGCCGAGGTCGACCGAGTCGCCGGCCCCGACGGCGACGCCCACCGCGGCTGCCGACGCGTCCACGGGATCGGTGCCCGCCAGCTCCGCGCGCTTCCTCACGGCGGGCGACGCCACGACGCTCTGGCGCGCGACCGCCGGAAGTTGCACGGGAACCCCGGCAGTCATCGAGCGCAGCTCGGATGCCGGTTCGACGTGGCAACCGCTGTCGACCGGAAGTTTCGGCATCCGCGGGGTCCTCTCGCTGGAAGCGGACAACTCGACCGACGTGCGCATCATCGGTGGTTCCGGAACGGCCTGCACCGTCGGGGCGTTCGTGTCGTACACCTCCGGTGATTTCTGGGCCGTCGACACTGGTGCGCTCGACGCTGCGACGTATTCGCAACCCGCCGGGGCGAACGGAACCGCTGACGCTTCAGCCGCGACGATCATCGACGGCAAGCCTGCGACGGCCGCCTGCGACGACGTGCGTCAAATTGTTACAACCGATTCCGGCGTCGTCGCCGTGTGCCCCGACGGCCTGCACCTGCAGCAGCCGGGGGTGGCGGCATGGATATCACTTCCAGCGTCCGGTGTCCTCAGTGTGCGTGATTCGAACGAGGGCTTGTGGATCGCATCCGGCGGGGTCCCGGGGTGCTCGGGTGTGTCCGTCCAGTCGCTCGGCGGGTCACTCAGCGGATCTTCGACGGCGACCGTTCACGGATGTGCGACGGAAGCATCGACGTCAGGGGCGCAAGCGGTCGCCGTATCGGGATCGACCGTCTGGTTATGGTCGGGCGATCGTGTCCTCCGTTCGGGTGACACGGGCGCCACTTGGGCGTAATCCCACAGATGTAGGGTTACCCCTACATTCGTCGAATACTGGGAAACTACCGCTTTTTGGGGGACACCCTTGACAGCGGGCGGACGCTATATTTGCCAAACGCCCCCCATTCGTAGGTCAACACGCACCTACGTTTATCCCACGGAGACCGCATGATGCAGCCATCCGTGCCGCCGTCAACGATGTCTGCGAGCACTCCTCTTCCGCAGTCGAACACTGCGTCCAAGCGCGACTGGCGCGACGTCTACGCGACGCGCCTCGTGATCACCGACGTCCTCGTCCTCGTGTGGGTCGTCTTCGGCGTGCAGCTCGTCTGGTTCGACTTCGAAACCGAATCGGCGACGTTCACGAACGCCGACTTCCCCCTGGCCATCAACTACACGGCGATCACCGTCGTCATCATCGCGGCGTGGCTCCTGCTGCTCAGCGTCTTCGGCACCCGCGAGTACCGCGTGATCGGCAGCGGCAACACCGAGTACCGACTCATCGCAGATGCGAGCATCCGCCTCTTCGGACTCATCGCCATCGTGGCGTTCCTCTTCAAGCTCGACCTCGCCCGCGGCTACATCCTCGTGGCGTTCCCGCTCGGCATCGCGGTGCTCCTGTTCTCGCGCTGGTTGTGGCGCCAGTGGTTGAGCGTGCAGCGTTCGCACGGAGAATTCTCGTCCACGGTCATGCTCGTCGGCTCGGAAGCGTCCGCGTCGCACATCGCCCACGAGCTGTCCCGCGTTCCGTACGCCGGGTACCGCGTCGTCGGAGCCTGCATCCCGGCCGGTCAGCCGGGCGACTTCCTCGCCGGCACGACCGTCCCGATCTCCGGAACCGTCGACACCGTGCTCGCCGCCCTCGAAGCGACCGGCGCCGACACCGTCGTCATCACGAGCTCGGACGAACTGCCACCCAACCGCGTGCGCGAACTCAGCTGGAGCCTCGAACAGGGCCGCCAACACCTCGTGGTCGCGCCCAGCCTCACCGACATCGGTGGCCCGCGAATTCACACCCGACCGGTCGCCGGCCTCCCGCTCATCCACGTGGAAACGCCTCGCTACGAGGGACGCGCCCGCTTCACGAAGCGCGCGTTCGACGTCATCGGCTCGGGGCTGCTGCTGATCATCTCGTCGCCGCTGATGCTCGTCGTCTCGATCCTCGTCAAGGCGACGAGCCCGGGCCCGATCTTCTACCGCCAGGAGCGGGTGGGCCTGAACGGCACTCCGTTCCACATGCTCAAGTTCCGGTCGATGATCGTGAACGCCGATGCGCAGCTCGCTTCGCTGCTCGCGGAGCAGGGCACGCAGGACCAGCCGTTGTTCAAGGTCAAGCACGACCCTCGTCTGACCCGTGTCGGTGCGATGCTGCGCAAGCACTCGCTCGACGAGTTCCCACAGCTCGTCAACGTGTTCCGCGGCGAGATGAGCCTCGTGGGTCCGCGCCCCCAGCGCGAAGGCGAAGTCGCCCTCTACGACAACGCCGCTCGTCGTCGCCTCATCGTGCAGCCCGGCATGACCGGCCTCTGGCAGGTGAGCGGACGATCCGCCCTCAGCTGGGAGGACGCCATCCGCCTCGACCTGTACTACGTCGAGAACTGGAGCCTCACGAGCGACATCCACATCCTGTGGCGCACGTTCCGAGCCGTTGTGAATCCAGGGAAAGACGCGTACTGATGCCGAGGCAATCCGAGTCATTCTCGCCGACGCCCCCGACATCCCCTGCCCTCCCTCCATCGCCCATCCTCGTGGTGGTTCCCTGGTCGCAGGGCGGCGGCGCCCAGGGCGCTCTCGTCCAGATCCTCCGCCAGCTCCCGCGCGAACGCGTGATCGTGGTGATCCTCTTCGGCGGCAATCGCAACCACGACGCCATCCAGCAGAACGCCGGACGGGTGATCGAGTTCGACGAGCCGCGGACCCCCGCCGGGATCTGGCGCGCACGGCGCCGCCTGCGCCCACTCGTCGAATCGGCCCACGTCGTCTACTCCCTCATGCGCGGCAGCCATCTCGTCCTCGGGATGCTGCCTGCGCGGACGCTGCGATCGATCGACCTCGTGACGACGTTCCACCAGCTGCCGAGCCAGGACGCATCCGGCACGCAGGGACGGGTCGAGGACGCGTTCGTGCGTCGCGCCGTCGGCCACTCCGCCCTCGTCACGGCTCCGGCGGCGAGCGCCGTCACCGAACTCAAGGTCGGCAAGTACGCACCCACGGAGCGCATCGTTCTGGAACCGAACGGCATCGCGGTCGGCTCGCACGATGCGCCCGAAGCGCGAGCGGGCGAACTGGACGAACTGCGGCTCGTCTTCGCGGGGCGGCTCTCGGAGCAGAAGGGCCTCGACCGCACCCCGGAACTGCTCAACGCATCCGACATCCCGATCCGCCTCCGCATCATCGGCGATGGTGAGGAGCGTGAGCTCGTCGACGGGTTGGCAGCGCAGATCTCGGACCTGCACCACGTCGAGGTCATCGGCCATACCGACGCCATCGTCGAACACCTGGACTGGTCGGACGCAGTGTTCCTCCCCAGCCGGTGGGAGCTGAACCCGCTCATCATCTGGGAAGCGCGTGCACGAGGACGCGGCACCATCGCCTCCGACATCCGACCGCTCCTCGACCTCGCTTCCAGCGGGCCGATGTGGTTCTTCGATTCACCGGACGGCTTTGCCTCCATCGTGCAGCGTCTCGTCTCCCACGAGGCGGTCCGCGCAACTGCACACACCGACGCGATCGCGTCCGCCTCACTCCTCGAAGGGACCAGCCGCATTGTCGAACATCTCACCCGGTGATCGCACCCGCGTGGTGATCCTGCACGCGTACAGCCCCCGCAACTCCGGCGACGGACTGCTCGTCGAGCTCGCCAGATCGATCGTCGCCGAAGCCTTCGGCGAGGCTGACGTCGTCGTCATCGCGTCCGATGCCGAGGCGTTCGCCAGTGACGAAGTCATCCAGTGGACCAGTCCGATCAGCTTGGGCGGCAGCGAACTCGGTCGCCGCCTCAGCATGCTGCTGACCGGCCTGACCGGACCGTCTCGTGAAACACGCGACGCAGTCGCGAAGGCCGACGTGATCATCGCGGTCGGCGGCGGCTACCTCCGCGGCGGGCACTTCGCCGAGTCCGTGAAGAGCTGGGGCGCCCACTACGGGCAGGTCAAGCTGGCCGCGAGACACGGTGACCGCTCCGTCTATCTGCCGCAGAGCATCGGGCCGTTCCGCGGCCTCTACCTCTCGATGATGCGCCGTCAGCTCGGGTCCGTCTCCGCGGTATTCGTCCGCGACGATCGTTCCGTGCGCGAACTGGCCGGCGTCGCCGGTGTCCGCCGAGCACCCGACATGGCCGTCCTCGAACTCGGCGGCGCGTTCGCCGAACCCGGCGAACTCGTCGCCGCGGCACGACCGATCGTGATCGCACGGGATCTCAACCGTCCTCGCCACTACTACGAGCTGCTCGACCAGATGGCGGCGTCCGGCGAATACGACTGGGCCGTCCAGTCGCGAGGCGGCGGGAACAACGACACTCCTCTGACCACGCGCCTCGCGGGGTTCGACGCACCGGACCTCCGCGACGTCCTCGCCGAGAACGCCCCTCGGGTCGTCATCAGCACGCGGCTCCACGGTGCGCTGTCCTCGCTCATCGCCGGATACCCGACGATCCACCTCAGCTACGAACGCAAGGGCTGGGGCGCGTTCGAGGATCTGGGCCTCGAGGACTACGTCCTCTCGGCGCGGGACGCCACGTTGCCCGAGATCGAAGCGCTCCGTGCGCGCATCGAAGGCGACCCTGCGTCCTACTGGTCGGCGATCCGTGATCGCAGCGGCCACATCGCGGACGGGCATGCGTCGATCATCGACAGTCTCCGCTCCGCGTTGGCTTCCGGACGCGGGCCCACGGCATCCACGGGCGTCGCCTCCGCTGGGAGCTCACACCTGTGACGAACCAGGACAACACCCCACTTCGCATCGTCCATGCGACGGAAGCGATGGGCGGAGGCGTGCAGAGCGCCATCGCAGCGTACGCCCGACTCCTCGGCGACTCGCAGCAGTTCGTACTCGGCCGACCGCGATCGCAGGAGGCGACCTACACGCTCCCAGAGCACGCCGAACTGCGCACGTTCGAGGGCTCGCTTCCCGCGTACCTGCTGTGGGTCAGGCGAATGGTGATCGAGATCCGCCCGGATGTCGTCCATCTGCACTCGAGCCTCGCCGGACTCGCCCGCACGGTCCTGCCGCGAGGGACCCGCATCGTGTACTCGCCACACTGCTTCGCCTTCGAACGCACCGACGTCTCAGCTTTGCAGCGCTCGGCGTACCGTCTCGCCGAGCGCGCACTCGCCGTCCGGAAGCAGACCTTCGTCGCAGTCAGCCCGCACGAAGCTGAACTGTGCCTCGCGCTGGCCCCGCGTGGTCGAGGCCGCGTGGAGTACGTGCCGAACGTCGCTTCGGAAGGATCGATTCGCGAACCATTCGGCAACCCTGCCGCCACCGCACCCGCTGCGGATGCAAACACTGGCGCTCGCGCCGGGACGGTCGTCATGACGGGACGGATCGGACCGCAGAAGCTTCCCCGCTTGTACGCGGACGCCGCCGAACTGTCGTCATCCGACGCCGAGTTCGTCTGGATCGGCGACGGCGACACCGAGGATCGTGCCTATCTCGAATCCCGCGGTGTGCGAGTGACCGGTTGGCTCACGCCGTCCGACGTCGTCGACACGGTGTCCTCCGCAGAGCTGTACCTCCACACGGGTGCGTGGGAAGCCGCGCCCATCTCCATCGTGGAGGCGGCAACCGCTGGCACACCTGTCCTCACACGATCGCTTCCCACCCTGCAGTCCCTCGGCTACGCCGACGCCGGAATCGATGCGGCCTCCGTCGCGGCATCGGTCGACCGGTATTTCGCCGACGAACCGTTCCGAGCCGGTGTCGCCGCCCAGACCCACGCAGCGATCAGCCGCGCATCGGTCGACGACGCGCGTGAGAGCCTGCTCCGCGCATACGGCTCCCCCATCAGCGCCACCAACGAGAGAGCACGAGCCCAACGATGAGAATCAGCGTTGTCACGATCGCGTGGAACGACCGCGCCGGCGTCCAGAAGACGGTTGAGAGCGTTCGCTCGCAGACATGGGCGGACATCGAGCACATCGTCGTCGACGGCGGCTCGTCCGATGGCACCCGCGAGTACTTGGAGACGCTCGACGAGCGGACGCAGTGGACCTCCGATCGGGACAAGGGGCGCTACGACGCCATGAACAAGGGCGCCCTCGCGGCGACCGGCGACATCGTGTGGTTCATGAACTCCGCCGACGTGTTCCGCTCCCCCACCTCGGCCGAGTTCGTCGCGACCCACGCCGACATCCCGTCATTCCGATGGGGCTACGGACTGTCCCGCATCGTTTCCGACGGTACTCCGATCGGTGTCGGCGGACGCGTGCCGTTCGACCACCAGCGCTTCCTGCTCGGGGGCCGCCCGCTCCCTCACCAGGCGACGGTCTTCACCCGCGACTTCTTCTGGGAACTCGGCGGCTACGACATCGACTTCGGTCTGACGAGCGACCAGCTGTTCATGATGAAGGCGAGCATGGCGGAACGCCCCACTGTGTGGGCGGAGTTCCTCTGCGACTTCGATGCGAGCGGCGCGGGTTCAACCCGTGGCGCCTGGGCCCACTACTCGGACATGCGCCGGGCGCGGAAGACCGCGGGCGTCGTGGTCCTCGGGAACCGGTTCGTTGACACGGTCGCGTCGAGCCTGCTCGCCGTCGGCACGATCGGGGACCGTGTCCAGCGCCGTCTGGTGCAGCGGGCCACCCCGTCCACCCGTCCTGTGGTGCAGGGCCGATGACCGCTCCGCTCCTCTCCGTCGTCATCCCCTCGTACAACGCGGCGAGCACCATCGACGCTGCCATTGCGAGCGCTGCGATCAACGATGCGACCGAGATCATCGTGGTCGACGACGGTTCGACCGACGACTCGGCTGAACGCGCGGCCTCGGCCGGTGCCTCCGTCATCCGTCAGGCTAATTCCGGCGCGTCGGCTGCGCGCACCAACGGCCTCGCATCGGCTCGCGGACAGTTCGTGGTGTTCCTCGATTCGGACGACGAGGTCATCGGGGACGGCATCCGACGGTCCCTCGACGTGCTCCGCGCCGACCCCACCCTCGCGGTCTCGGCCGGACGGGTCATCGGTTTGATGCCCGACGGCTCGGAACGGCTGCTTCCAACCTCCTATAAAGAGGTATCGACGGAAGCGCTCCTCACGCAGGGGTTCGGCCCGTGGCCGCCGGCCGCCGCGGTCATCCGCCGGTCCGCGCTCGATGCCGCGCAGTCGCTCGAGCCCGCGGAGCTCCGTCCGCGTTTCGCGGAGGACTACGAGTTGATGATCCGCCTCTCGATGGTCGGTCGTCTCGAACAACACGATGTGCCGTCCGCGCGCTACCGGCTCTTCGCTGGCAAGTCCTCGACGAGCACCCTCGCGGCGCTCACCGACAAGGAACGGCTCCGCACGCACTACGCGATCGCTCTCGGCATCGCGATCGAACCGATGTCGGAGGCGGCGATACTCGCGGCCAGCCGGATGCGTTCCTCCCGTGTCGCCGCCGCCCACGGCAATCGGGTGCAGGCAGCGCTGCTGGTGTTGAGCGCGTTCACGGCTTCGCCTTCGTCCATGCTCGCCAAGCTGCGTGGCCGGAGAACCCAGAGCCGGGTGTCCAACGCATGAAGCGTTTGTGGCGTCAGGCGCAGGAGATCGACCTCGGCAGCACCGCGTTCTTCCGAACGCTCGGGCTGGTCGCCGGTCTCCTCGCCAACCTGAGCGCGATCGCAGCGTTGACGCGCGGCTTCGGTGCGCACGAGTACGCCGCATACGCGCTCATCGCCTCGCTCGTGAACCTCCTGCCGTTCGCGGACCTCGGGCTCGGCGCAAGCGTCGTCAACTCGACCTCCGATGCGCGCGCGAAAACCATTACGGAGGAGCAGTACCGCCGTCACCTCAGCCGGGTGCGCGACCTGCTCGTCCTCGTGGCGGCGTTCATCATCGTCGTCGACGTCGTCCTCGTGGCCACCGGCGGTCTGCGAACGATCCTCGGTGTCATCGCTGACGTCCCCGGAGCGGTCGAGGCCTCGGCGTTCACGCTCGCCTGCATCGCGCTCAGCCTGCCGCTCGGTCTCGGCAACCGGATCCTGCAGGGCCGTGGACGGATGATCGATGTCGTCCGTTCCGGACTCGTCGGTCCGGCGTTCACGATCGTGGTCGTCGGCGCGTGCGTCGTGTTCCACGCTCCGGCGTTCGTCTACTTCCTCGCGCCGGGTGTCGCGTACCTCTCTATTGCCGTGGTCAGCTACATCGTCGCAATGCGTCAGACCGATGTGCGGATGATGCGCATCGGCACCGGCCTCCGGAGTCCTGTGGCGAACGACGTGAAGACCGCTTCGACGGCGATCCCGTTCCTCATCATCTCGATCGGGCTCGCGGCCGGCTTCCAGAGCCACCGGCTCATCCTCGCGAACATCGGTACCGCCGACGACGTCGCCCAGTACTCGGTCGTCGCGCAGTTCGCGGGCCCGGCGCTCGCTCTCATCACAGTGATTGGTCAGAACCTGTGGACCAAGTACCGCACGGGAGTCTCGACGGGAACCCTGAAGAGCGGCGATTTCAATGCTCACGTCCTCTTGTTCTCGGTCATCGGACTCATGGCTGGCGTCGCGATCGTCCTCGTGGTGCCGTTCGCGGCCGGCATCCTCACCAACGGCGGCGTCATGCCGTCGATCTGGTTGTGCGCTGCAGCTGCCGGCTACATCCTGGTGACCGCGGCGCACCAACCGAGCGCCATGTTCCTCAACGACCCGCGAGGATTGCAGATCCAAGCGAGCTTGGTCATCCTCGTGGCCGCGACGTCGATCTCGTTCATGTTGGTCACGACGCCTTCGATTGGCGCTGTCGCACCGTACCTCGGCACGTCCGTCGCGATGCTGCTTCTCCAGGTCGTCCCAAGCATTCTGCTCGTACAGGCCAGACTCCGACGAAATGTGGCGATGACATGACCATCCTGAAACCGCACCGCCAACAGGAAGCAGAGAACCGATGAGGCTTCGACTGGTTGCCGTACTCTCCTTCTTCTTCCGACTGCGGATGAAACGCAAGGGCATCACCGGCCTCGACAATGCGAGGATGGCGGGCATGCCCATCGTTCGGCTCGTAGCCGGTTCGACCATCAGCATCGCGCGCGGATTCGTCGGAACGTCGTGGGCCTCGTTCCAGGTGATCGGCGTGCCTCACCCCGTCATTCTGCGCACACTGACGCCATCCGCGTCGATCTCGATCGGGGAGAACTGCGGAATCAGCGGCGCCGCTATCGTTTCCGCGAAGGAGATCACCATCGGAACCGGTTGCCTCATCGGTTCCGGTGCGTTGATCGTGGACACTGATTTTCACCCGGTGCATTCAGCGAACCGCAGATTCGCGCCGCTACCGGAACCCACCGATCGTCACCGTGTCACGATTGGCGACAACGTCTTCATCGGCGCTCGAGCGATCGTCTTGAAAGGGACGACCATTGGAGACAACGCCGTCATCGGTGCGGGGTCAGTCGTCTCCGGCTTCGTTCCCGCCAACAGCGTCTTCGCCGGCAATCCCGCGGTATCGATCAAACAAGTCGACATCGTCTGAGCATCACCCTCACACCCTGCCCCATCCATTCACCACTCGCATAGCCCTAGGGATCTCGATTGACTAAGCGCGCACTCATCACAGGAATCACCGGCCAGGACGGCTCCTATCTCGCCGAACTCTTGCTCAGCAAGGGATACGAGGTTCACGGCCTCATCCGTCGTTCGTCGACGTTCAACACGGCTCGAATCGATCACATTTACGTCGACCCGCACACGAGCGGCGCCCAGCTGTTCCTCCACTACGGCGACCTGAGCGACGGATCGCGTCTCGTCACCCTCCTGGCGGAGATCCGTCCGGACGAGGTTTACAACCTCGCGGCCCAGTCCCACGTCCGCGTCTCGTTCGACGAGCCGGAGCACACAGCCGACACGACCGGCACCGGAACGATCCGCCTCCTCGAAGCCGTCCGCTTGGCCGGCATCGAGACGCGTTTCTACCAGGCGTCCTCGTCCGAGCTCTACGGCGCGACTCCTCCGCCCCAGAACGAGGAGACGCCCTTCTACCCTCGCTCCCCCTACGCTGCGGCGAAGCTGTACAGCTACTGGATCACGAAGAACTATCGCGAGGCGTACAACCTGTTCGCCGTCAACGGCATCCTCTTCAACCACGAATCGCCTCGTCGTGGCGAAACCTTCGTGACGCGCAAGATCACTCGGGCCGTCGCAGCGATCGCGGCCGGATCGACCGACTCCCTCTACCTCGGCAACCTCGACGCCGTTCGCGACTGGGGCTACGCCGCGGAGTACGTTGAAGGCATGTGGCGGATGCTCCAGGCGGACACTCCGGACGACTACGTGCTCGCCACGGGTACCGGCATCACCGTTCGCGACTTCCTGGAGACCGCGTTCTCGCACGCCGGCCTCAACTGGCAGGACCACGTGAAGTTCGACGAGCGTTACCTTCGACCCACCGAAGTCGATGCCCTCATCGGCGACCCGAGCAAGGCGAAGAACGAACTCGGATGGGTTCCGACCATCGACGGCCGAGGGCTCGCCAAGCTCATGGTGGACGCCGACCGCGCAGCGCTCGAACACGAGAGCAAGCGATGGATCGACACCGTCGACCTTGCGTCGTGGAAGGCCTGACATGACCGACGCCGTGGAATTCACTCCCGGCCCGCTCGACCGTGAGGGCACCTTCTACGTCGCAGGCCACCGCGGTCTCGCAGGCTCCGCCGTCTGGCGGAAGCTCGAGAGCGAGGGGTTCACGAACCTCGTCGGGCGGACGCACGCGGAGCTCGACCTGCTGCAGCGAGAAGCGGTGTTCGCGTTCTTCGCCGAGACGAAGCCGAAGTACGTCGTCCTCGCTGCGGCGAAGGTCGGCGGGATCCTCGCGAACAGCACCTACCCGGTCGACTTCTTGAGCGACAACCTCCGGATGCAACTCAACGTGATCGATGCGGCACTCGAGAACGGTGTGGAGCGGCTCCTCTTCCTGGGGTCGTCGTGCATCTATCCGAAGTTCGCCGAACAGCCGATCCGCGAGGATTCGTTGCTGACCGGTCACCTGGAGGAGACCAACGATGCGTATGCGATCGCCAAGATCGCCGGCATCCTCCACATCCAGGCGATCCGGCGGCAATACGGCCTGCCGTGGATCTCGGCGATGCCGACGAACCTCTACGGCCCGAACGACAACTTCTCGCCGAAGGGGTCGCACGTCCTGCCGGCACTCATCCGCCGCTACGACGAAGCCGCGAGTTCAGGCGCGGAGACGGTCACGAACTGGGGTACCGGTACTCCGCGTCGTGAGTTCCTGCACGTCGACGACCTCGCGGATGCCGCACTCCATCTGCTGGAACACTACGACGGCCCCGCCCAAGTGAACGTGGGCACCGGCACCGACGTGACGATCCGCGAGATCGCGGAGACCATCGGTCGCGTGACCGGCTTCTCCGGGACCACCGAGTGGGACACCACCAAACCCGACGGCACCCCGCAGAAGCTGCTCGACGTGTCGAAGCTCGCCGACGCGGGCTGGGTCTCGAAGATCTCCCTCGAAGACGGGCTGCGTTCCACGGTCGAGTGGTATCGCGCCAACGTGGACTCGATCCGCGAGTAGCGCCTCATGACCGGAAACGTGGTCAGGCGACGTGCGACTGCTCGATGAGCCCCAAGCGCTCGAAGAGTTGCACGCAGCCCGGCCATGTTTCCGGCAGCGCATCAACAGGCCAGTAGGCGAAGTCGAGCGCTTCGCTCTCGGGCACGGCCGCCGGCTCCCCCTCGATCTCAACGATGAATGAGAGCCCGACCGAGTGCTTGCGCGGGTCGCGCCCGAACAGCAGCCCGTTGTCCGGCGCCACCCGTTCCGGGAACCACTGATAGACGTATTCCGGCTGTGGGTCGACCCCGAGGCCGAGCGAGACATCGCCGATCGACTCCGTCAGGTGGCGATCGATCGCATGCGCGACGGTCTCGCCGAAACGGACCCGACCGCCGAGGTGGCACCAAACTTCACCGTAGGGCGAATGCCGCCGGATCAGCCCGAGTCGGTCGATCTCGCCGTCCGCGTTCCTCATCACCGGGACGAAGTCCACACAGACGATCGGAACGCTCTGTTCGATCTGCTCGTACAACTCAGGAGGCAAAAATGGCATACGACTATTCTGGGCACTCTCAGCGGCCGCGACTTCCAACCGAGCGGGTTGATCGTGTGACCGGCCGCCCCGCAGGGCTGGTATCGTCCACACCATGAGCGAAGGCACGCCACAGAAGCTGACTGACAACCGCGCCTTCCGACGCATCCTCGGGCTCGTCAGCACCTTCCCGATTCCGCTCATCGGGTACGCCTTCTCATGGGCATCGGTCCTTGCCCTGCTTCTGATTCCAATGCGGACGGTGCGAGGCTGGCCGCTTCGCGTCAAAGTCATCCTGTGGCTCGCGTTGCTTTCAATGGCTATGCTCGCCATCAGCGCGCTGATCTTCAAAGCAGACATAGCAACGTTCAATGTCTACTCGACGGCCGCGTTTTGTCTCATGATGATCGCCGCTGTAAAGCTGACCGATGGTGTTCAGGCGGCGAGTCACTTCCTCGCTTGGTCGTCCATTGGCACCGTACTCTTCTACATCTTCATCGGCGCTGAGAATTCGCGGGACACCTTCGAGCATCTGTGGAAGTACGGGATCGCTGTACCGATCACATTCCTGGTCATCTTCCTTGCGCTGGCGAGAACACAGCACCGGGCGATACCGATCATCCTGCTCGTCGCCATCGGATCTATGAGCATCTTCCTCGGATTCCGTTCGCATGGCCTCGTCTGTATGGCAGTCGTCCTGCTCCTATTCGTGAAAGGCAAATCTCGCAGCAGCGGACGGGGATTGTTCAAGGCTTTCCTCGCAGCCGCAGCGTTCGTGGCCCTCGCGACGATCATGCCTATCGCGATCAACTCCGGACTGTTTGGCGAGGCTGTAAAAGCTCGCACAGAGGAGCAGATCTCGAGCGGCGCTTCGCTTCTTCTGGCGGGCCGAGTGGAACCCCCTCTCTCCGTTGCCGCAGTGCTCGCGCGACCCTTCTTGGGCTGGGGTGATCTTAATAACATCGATCAGGCCACGATGGCTCAGGGCCGTGACTTCGCCCGCGCACTCGGAATGGATGATCCCGCGGCGTACATGGGCCTCTGGATCAGGTCTGACGGTCGCGTTTCCGTACACTCCGTCTTCTTCGAGGCGTGGGTGCAAGGCGGCATACTTGCGGCGCTCTTCCCAATTGCGCTCCTTGCGCTCTTCGTGGCGGGAATCACGCGAACGTCAGGCAAATGGAGCCCGATGGTCGTGCTCGTCAGCGTGCAAGGCATCTGGGACGTGCTGTTCTCCACTTGGGGAATCGGCCGACCTGCGACGCTCGCGCTCAGTGCCATCGTCGTCGCCTGGGCGGTCACCGACGCACACCAGAAGCAACAAGAAAGCGCGGCAGAGGAGATCATGCGCAACGGCGCCGCTGTCTCCCGTCGATCATCGCGTCTGCGGACCCCGTCTCGACCGTCTTCGCTGGCTGCCTCTCGACGAGATGCAACGCAGACCTCAGATTTGTGAGCGTTATTGAACTGTATTCAGAGCGCGTAGAGCCACCGGCAGTTACGTGGTCACCCAGCCTCGAGGTACCTCCCGTACAGCCAAGACGGAAAAAGAAGTAGTCGAGCTCTTCAGGGCGCAGGTCTTGTGGGTCCGAAGCGCTCTTACCCCCGAGAAGCGCGCACTGAGTCGGCTGCAGCCCGCACCCAAAAGGGCGGCGGTCGGCGCACCCGAGGCACCGACCGCCTGACCATCCCTCACCCGAACGTGAAGGATGGAACTGGTCACACGGGCGGGTCGTCCAACGACTGCGCCCGGTGAACGAACCTGCGACGCTCGGCCCCACTGGCCCCGACCGGATGGCGCTCACGGGACGGGTCCGGCTCCGCGCCATCGCTCGAAACGACATCGGTGTCATCGCGATGTTCGCCGACCGTCTCCTCGACGGCCGAACCACCGCCGACCGTGACACCGGCCGACGCACCAACCGGTTGGTCTGCTGTCGGCACAGCCCCGGACTCAGCCCCGGACTCAGCCCCGGCTTCGGCCTCTGCCCCAGCCTCTGACTCAGAACCAGAACCAGAACCAGAACCCGCCCCAGAACCATCGCCCGGCACACGGAACGCCTTGAGCACCCCGAGCGTCCGCCTGCCCCAACCGAACGCGGCCACCCACGTGCTGTCGCGAACGAAGAGGAAGTCGAGGGCGATCATCGCAAGCGAGAACGGCCACAGACCCAGGAGGATCGCGATGCCGAGGTGCATGCCGGAGATCGCGATGAGCGCGAAGATCCTCGACGGCCGCCAGAGCAGCAGCACCGGGAAGAGGAGCTGCGTGTAGAGAGCGACGAACGTGGCGACGTAGACCGCGAAGCTCAGCTGGAAGGTGAGGTCACTCAGCATCGGGAACGGACGGAAGTTGTCGAGGATCACCGAATAGTAGGAGGCGGTCCCGTTCACCCACTCCGGCCCCTGCAGCTTGAGCGTCGCCGAACGGACGTAGACGAGCGCGATCTGGTACCCGCACAGCACGAGTGCCGTGTTGTGCAGCAGCGTCCCCGCCCACGACGGCCACCACGGCACCCGGATCGACCGGGCGGGAGCGAGACCACGTTCAGCACGCCGCTTCCGCAACCAGTCATCGACCGAGAACCGCTGCGACAGATCCGCGAACACCGCGAACAGGAGCGTGATCCGCATGACCGTGTCGCCACCATTGTTCACGAGGTTGCTGTTCGTCGACAAACTGACCCAGAACAGCAGGAGGAACGGCGTGACGAACCGCGTCCGCCAACCCACCGTGAACAGGATCGCGAGGACCGCGAGCACCCCGTAGGAGAGGTCGAAGAGGAACTGGTTGTCCTTCGGGAACAGGAAACCGAAGATCGCCGGATACGGATTCACACCCAGCTCCAGATCGAGCCACTGCGAACCGACACCCCAGATGTAGTGACGGTCGGCAGCGTTGGTCACGAGGACCATCAGCACCACGAGACCGTAGATGATGCGGAACACCGCGAAACTGTACGTCGCATGCTTGGCGCGCAGGCCCCAGTCCGCGAGTCGCGGCAACCACGTCCGCGGGTCCCAGCGCGAAGCCGGTGCAAGCGGCTTCGACCCGTTCGCCGCGGACGTGGATTCGTTGGCACGCGCCTGGCGCGCAGTCCGAGCACTCATCGCGCACTGTACCTTTCCACGACCTCACGGAACGCGGACAGCGTCTCCGGGTCGACCGTCGCATCCGCCTGCCGCCACCCGAACGTCGTCGTCTGCGGTGTGAACTGCGGCTTCGCATCCAGACGGTGC
This sequence comes from Plantibacter lichenum, assembly GCF_050587525.1. Classification (NCBI taxonomy): domain Bacteria; kingdom Bacillati; phylum Actinomycetota; class Actinomycetes; order Micrococcales; family Microbacteriaceae; genus Plantibacter; species Plantibacter lichenum. The sequence goes on from NZ_JBOBFT010000006.1 coordinate 107,020, forward strand.
AGAAAATCGTTCGGCCTCGACTGGTACAGACGCCACCGCATCCGTTCGATGTCGTGACCGTAGTACGCGGTCGTGAAGTACGTGAGGAACTCCTTCACGATGCGATCCGACCGCAGCACACGGTTCACATCGAGAACGCTGTCGCCCTTCGTGAGCAGCTTGTCCGCCAACTCCTGCTGCGGAATCGCGCCGAACCCGCCGCCGACCCGCTCGATGAACGTGTCCTTCACCATCAGCCTCTGCTCCGGCGTCAACTGCAGGTACCGCGTGTAGTACGTCTTGATGAGGTTCCAGGAGACCTTGCTCACCCTCGACGGCAACGGATTGCCGGGGATGCTGTGCTCCTCGAGGCCCGTCACGCTCAACCAGGTGCTCTTCACCGGCTTGCCCGCGCCGTCACGCCACTGCACCTGCACCTGCAACTGCTGGTTGTTCTTCAGAATGGTGGGAGCGAAGACGTCCCACTTCTGGGCGAAGTACGGACTGGCCGCCTGCAGCACAGGACTCACCGCCGACTTCGCGGCACTCGCCGGCAACACCATGAACACGCTCAGCGCGACATAGAGCACCACGAGTGCTGCTGCGATGCCGGCGCCCACCTTCGCGCCGACGGGATATGTTCTCGTCATTTCCAGTTCTCCGATCTCGGGGTCGGTTCACAACATCCGATGCATCAACCGCGATGGCTTCCGGTGTTCGGACCGGGCCAGGCTGGTGAATCGGTTCGACCCCGGTGTTCGGACCGGGGTCTGGAGCGATGCGGCCGCCCTTCTGGATGAAGGACGGCCGCATCGAGGTGTTACGCCTTGTCGGTGCGGTGACGACGGGTCAGGAAGACCGCAGCACCTCCCAGCAGGATTACGATGACGCCGGCGAGACCCAGTGGCCCGCCTTCGAACCCGGTGTTCGAGAGGCGTCCACCGGAGGAACCGGAGGAACCGCTCGTTGTGCCGTTGCCCGGGCTGGTGGCATCCGTCACGACGAAGTTCGTCAGCTGACGGGGACCGGTGACCGCACCGGACGTTGCCCCGACGACGGCGACCGAGTGGGCTCCGAGCTCGAAGTCGGCACCGACCGGGAAGCTGAACGTCACCGTCCCGGTGGCACTTGCCGTCTGGGCGGGCAGGGCGATCGGCGTGGAGTTGACGGTCGCGTTGACCGTCTCACCTGCACGGAACCCGGATGCGTAGACCACCTGGGTCACGCCGGTTCCGCGGACGATGGTCGCGTACTTCACGGAGGAGTCGAGACCTGTTTCCGGGCCGTCGGTGCCGTCGGTCGCCTCGGTCGCTTCCGTTGCCTCCGTAGCTTCCGTGGCCTCAGTGGCCTCCGTCGCCTCCGTTGCTTCCGTTGCTTCCGTCGCCTCGGTCGCTTCCGTTGCCTCGGTCGCTTCCGTGGCCTCGGTCGCTTCCGTGGCCTCCGTCGCTTCCGTGGCCTCCGTCGCTTCGGTTGCCTCGGTTGCCTCAGTTGCTTCCGTTGCCTCGGTTGCCTCCGTCGCCTCCGTCGCCTCCGTTGCCTCAGTAGCTTCCGTTGCCTCGGTCGCTTCAGTGGCCTCCGTCGCTTCGGTTGCCTCAGTAGCCTCGGTTGCTTCCGTAGCTTCGGTAGCTTCCGTCGCCTCCGTCGCCTCGGTTGCTTCCGTTGCCTCCGTGGCTTCCGTGGCTTCCGTTGCCTCCGTAGCTTCGGTTGCTTCGGTTGCTTCGGTTGCCTCAGTTGCTTCCGTTGCCTCCGTTGCTTCGGTTGCCTCGGTTGCTTCCGTGGCTTCCGTGGCCTCAGTAGCTTCCGTGGCCTCGGTGGCTTCCGTAGCCTCCGTGGCCTCAGTAGCCTCGGTTGCTTCCGTAGCCTCCGTGGCCTCAGTAGCCTCCGTGGCCTCGGTTGCTTCCGTTGCCTCCGTGGCCTCAGTAGCCTCCGTGGCTTCCGTGGCCTCAGTAGCCTCGGTTGCTTCCGTAGCCTCAGTAGCCTCCGTGGCTTCCGTGGCCTCGGTCGCCTCCGTTGCTTCGGTTGCCTCGGTTGCCTCAGTTGCCTCAGTAGCCTCCGTGGCTTCCGTTGCCTCCGTGGCTTCCGTTGCCTCGGTTGCCTCAGTTGCCTCAGTTGCCTCAGTAGCCTCCGTGGCTTCCGTTGCCTCGGTTGCCTCAGTTGCCTCAGTTGCCTCAGTTGCCTCAGTGGCTTCCGTCGCCTCGGTTGCCTCGGTTGCTTCCGTCGCTTCTGTGGCCTCCGTAGCTTCAGTCGCCCCCGTCTCGACCGTCAGCGCGGTCGTGGCCGGAGTTGCGGAGACCGCACCGGTCGCCGTGATCGTGACGTTCCCGTCGGCGTATCCGACCGGGATCGGCAGGTTGACCGAGATGGTCCCCGTACCCGATGCGGTCGTGGGGACCGAAGGTGCGCCGGGGATCGCGACCGTGACGGCCTCGTTCGGGGCGAAGCCCGTGCCGGTCACCGTTGTGGACCCGCCTGGCTCGACGGTCGTCGGGTTTGCCGTGATCGCCGTGACGTACACGATCGGCTCAACCGCGAGGGAGGCCGTCGCCGGGGCCGCCGAAACGGGACCGCTCGCAGTCACCGTGACCGTCCCGATCGGGTAGTCCGACGGGATCGGGAGCGGAACCGTGAAGATGCCCAGGGCACCCACGACGGCGGTCACTGCGGGCAGGTCAGGAATCGAAACGGAAACCGTCTCCCCCGGAGCGAAGCCCGCGCCGCTGATCTGCGTCGTCCCACCGGGGTTCACCGAGGAGGGCGTCGCGACGATCGCGGTCGTGTACGCGACCGTGATGTCGGTCTCTGCCGGAGTGTTCGACACCGCACCGACCGCCGTCACCGTCACGGGTCCCGGAACGTGATCCGCGGGGATCGGAAGAGCCACGGTGAATCCACCGGTCTCGTTCGTCTGGACCGTGACCGGAGAAGCACCCGGGATCGAGACCGTGACGGTCTCGTTCGGGGCGTAGCCCGTTCCGGTCACAACCGTGGACGTTCCCGGAACGACCGTGGTCGGGTCGACCGTGATCGCCGTCGTGTAGACGATGTTGACGGTCAAGTTGGTCGTCGCAGGCGTGTTCGACACAGCACCGGTCGCCGTAACGACGGCCGTCGTGGACGCGTAATCGGCGGGGACCGGGAGCGCAACCGAGATCGTGCCCTCAGCCGTCGACGTCGTGGTCACGGGGTCGGCGCCAGGGATCGAGACCGTGACGGTCTCGCTCGGTGCGAACCCGGTACCCGTGATCGTCGTCGACGATCCCGCATCGACCGTCGCAGGCGTCGCCGTGATCGCGGTGACATAGGTCGTCGCCTCGACGGTGACGCTCGTCGTGGCCGGAGTGTTCGACACAGCACCGGTCGCCGTCACTGTGACGGGTCCCACTGCCTGACCCGCGGGGATCGGCAAGGCGACGGTGATGCTGCCGTCACTGCCTGCCGTGGTGGTCACAGGGTCCGCGCCGGGGATGGAGACCGAGACGGTCTCACCCGCCGCGAAGCCGGTGCCGGAGACCGTCGTGGATCCTCCCGGAGCGACCGTCGTCGGGTTGGCCGTGATCGCCGTCGTGTAGACCTTCGCCTCGACGGTGACCGCCGTGGTCGCCGGCGTCTGCGACACGGCACCGTTCGCGGAGACCGTGAGCGAACCGATCGCCGCACCCGCGGGAATGCTGATCGGCGCCGAGATCGTACCGGTCGCCGACGACTGCGTCGTCACCGACGTGACACCTGGCGCGCTGATCGTGACCGCCTCATTCGGAGCGAAGCCGGTACCGGTGATCGTCGTGGTGCCGCCGGGGTTGACCGTTCCCGGCGTCGCCGTGATCGCGGTCGTGTAGACGACCGTGATGTCGGTCTCTGCCGGAGTGTCTGATACGGCGCCGACCGCCGTCACCGTGACGGGGCCGGGAACGTAGTCCGCGGGGATCGGGAGGGACACGGTGAATCCACCGGTCTCATTCGTCTGGACCGTGACCGGAGGTGCGCCCGGGATGGAGACCGTGACAGTCTCGTTGGGTGCGTAGCCGGTTCCGGTGACGACCGTGGAGGTTCCGGGGGTGACCGTGGTGGGGTCGACCGTGATCGCCGTCGTGTAGACGATGTTGACGGCCAGGTTGGTCGTCGCGGGCGTGTTCGACACTGCTCCGGTCGCCGTGACGACGGCCGTGGTCGACGCGTAATCGGCCGGGATCGGGAGCGCGACCGAGATCGTGCCCTCAGCCGTGGACGTCGTGGTCACGGGGTCGGCGTCCGGGATCGAGACCGTGACGGTCTCGCTCGGTGCGAAGCCCGTGCCGGTGATCGTCGTGGACGTACCGGCATCGACCGTCGCGGGCGTCGCAGTGATCGCCGTGACGTAGACGATGGACTGAATCGCGAGTCCGGCCGTCGCGGGGGCCGCCGAAACGGGACCGCTCGCGGTCACCGTGACCGTACCGTCCGGGTAGTCCGACGGGATCGGGAGCGGGACCGTGAAGGTGCCATCCGCACCGACGACTGCCGTCACTGCGGGCAGGTCGGGGATCGACACGGAAACCGTCTCCCCCGGAGCAAAGCCCGCGCCACTGATCTGCGTGGTCTCTCCCGGGTTCACCGAAGCGGGTGTCGCAACGATCGCCGTCGTGTAGACGACCGTCGCGTTCCCCTCGGCGGGCGTGTTCGAGATCGAACCCGTCGCCGTGACGGTGACCGGGCCGGCCGGCTGGTTGGATGCCAGCGGCAGGTCGACGACGAAGCCGCCGGTCTCGTTCGCCGTCGCCGTTACCGGAGTGCCGTCCGGGACCGAGACGGTGACCGTCTCACCCGGTGCGAAGCCGGAGCCGCTCACCTGGAGCGTCGTGCCGGGGCCCGTGGTCGTCGGTGTGACGGTGATCGCGGTCGTGTAAACGACGGTGATGTCGGTCTCTGCCGGAGTGTCGGACACGTCGCCGACCGCCGTCACCGTGACGGGGCCTGGGACGTAGTCCGCGGGGATCGGGAGGGAGACGGTGAATCCACCGGTCTCGTTCGTCTGGACCGTGACCGGAGGAGCACCAGGGATGGAGACCGTGACGGTCTCATTCGGCGCGTAACCGGTTCCGGTGACGACCGTGGACGCTCCCGGTGCGACCGTGGTGGGGTCGACCGTGATCGCCGTGTTGTAGACGATGTTGACGGCCAGGTTGGTCGTCGCCGGAGTATCCGGCACCGCACCGGTCGCCGTGACGACTGCCGTCGTGGACGCGTAGTCGGCGGGGACCGGGAGCGCGACCGAGATCGTGCCCTCAGCCGTCGACGTCGTGGTCACGGGGTCGGCGCCAGGGATCGAGACCGTGACGGTCTCGCTCGGTGCGAACCCGGTACCCGTGATCGTCGTCGACGATCCCGCATCGACCGTCGCAGGCGTCGCCGTGATCGCGGTGACATAGGTCGTCGCCTCGACGGTGACGCTCGTCGTGGCCGGAGTGTTCGACACAGCACCGGTCGCCGTCACTGTGACGGGTCCCACTGCCTGACCCGCGGGGATCGGCAAGGCGACGGTGATGCTGCCGTCACTGCCTGCCGTGGTGGTCACAGGGTCCGCGCCGGGGATGGAGACCGAGACGGTCTCACCCGCCGCGAAGCCGGTGCCGGAGACCGTCGTGGATCCTCCCGGAGCGACCGTCGTCGGGTTGGCCGTGATCGCCGTCGTGTAGACCTTCGCCTCGACGGTGACCGCCGTGGTCGCCGGCGTCTGCGACACCGCACCGTTCGCCGAGACCGTGAGCGAACCGATCGCCGCACCCGCCGGAATGCTGATCGGCGCCGAGATCGTGCCGGTCGCCGACGACTGCGTCGTCACCGACGTGACACCTGGCGCACTGATCGTGACCGCCTCATTCGGAGCGAAGCCGGTACCGGTGATCGTCGTGGTGCCGCCGGGGTTGACCGTTCCCGGGGTCGCCGTGATCGCCGTCTCGTAATCGACGACGAGCGTGCCGCGAACCGTCGCCGACCCGAGGCCGATGCTCGCGAGCGACAGCGCCGGAACCAGGCTCACCTGGACTGCCCGGACGGTCGTCGAGCCCGCACCGAGATCACCGACCGCGGGCTGAGCGTTCGCGGTGAGATCCACCGCGAGTCTCACGATGTTGAGCACCGGACCCACCACATTCACGGCGAGGCCGGTCGTGATATTGGTGACGGTCGTAGTGAGCGTCGTGAGCGCCGTGAAGACGCCGCCGACCGTCTGGAGCACGGCGTTGAGCAGGAGTGTCGTGATCTGGTTGAGGCTGAGTCCGAGAACGCTGAGCACGGTGTTGAGCAGATTCGCGACCGCGCCTGTGGCGACGAACGTGGCGCTGCCGTCCTGGATAGCCGAGAGCGGCGCATCCAGCGTCAGCGTCACAGCGTTGGCTCCAAGCACCTTGACCTGGACGACGGCCTTGACCTGGGTGGCCTGAACGGCAGCTTGCACGTTGCTCACGACCGAGGTCAGCTGAGCGGTGATCGCTGCGGTGATGCCTGCGGCGATCGCTGCACCGATGGGGCCGGAGAGCAGCGATGTGTTGGGGCCGAGGTCGTTCAGGTCGGGCAACGTCGGGTCGGAGGCGAGCAGCAGAGCGAGGTCGACGGTGACCGCTCCGGTCGTGAGATCGACCGTTACACCGGTTCCCGATCCGACTGCGCCGGTCGGCAACAGCAGACTCAGGTTCGGAACGGTGACGTTGACGGTCGGCGCGGCGCTGACGACGCCCAGGTTGAGCGCGGGCAGGTTGAGCGCGGTGTTCAACGTGGCCTGTAGACCGTTGAGGACCGTCTGCACGCTGTTCACCGAGCTCTGCAGCTGCGTGTACACGTTCTTGACGAGCGGGCTCTGCAACTTGAGCGTCGCGCCGGCGATCTGGTAGTCGGTCACGGGAGTCGCGCCGCCCGTCTGCGAGACCTGACCGGAGAGCGCGCCGAGCTCGACCGAAGCCGTGTCCAGGATGCCGGCGGTGGGGACGCCGACCCTGGTGAGCAGATTGGTGAGGTTGATGTTCGCGTTGGCGGGAGCCGTGGGGCTGCCTCCCACCGAGATCGCGCCCTGATCGTTGACCGCGCCGGATGCGGCGAGCGCGTCACCGTTGTCCTGGGCCGATGCGTATTGGGCGACGGCGCCGAGGTTGATGACGCCGTTCGGCCGGAAGAGCTGCAGCGAGTCGCCGAGGTTGATGCTGATGGCGTTGAGGACGCTGGCTGAGAGCGGGTCCTGGGCCGTCGGGTGGACGCCGCTGGGGTTCTGGGCGAGAGCGCCCTGCACCGCTGCAACCGAGTCCAAGTTGATGCCGGCTGCTTGTCCTTGGAGGAACCGTCCGAGCGCCTCCGAAGCGTCGGTCGGCGCCGCTGTCGCCGTCGTCGTCGATCCCACGGCGATGAGTGCTCCGACGACCGCTGTCGCGGCCACCTTCCACACTCTGCCTCGTCTGAGTACTTGCTGTCGTTCCCCCACGATGGAACCTTCCCTTCGGTGCACGGGCATCAGACCCGCGCTCGCGGGCTTCAGTCCCGGCCACACTATGGGCGGGCACGCCGTCCCCCACCCGGGGGACGTTGATTCGAGTAGTCGTCGGACCGAAAATCAGTACTGGGTAACGCCACCGAATAGTTCCGCGCCGTTCCGCCCCCGTTCAGGGGGTAGCGGGTGTCACACGGGGTCACGGCACCCGAATGGGGTACGTAGTTTCTACTGAGAACACACAGGCGGGGCGCAGCAAGCACTCGGTCACTACTGATAATGGATCAAGCGAACGCCGGTCACTGGGAGTCCGACGTAGCGAAGAGCACCGCACTGGGGGCGACGCACAATGAACACACAGGGAACTTTGCAGCAACCGGTACCGCAGTCCATGAGATGTTCAGCAAAGCAGCTGGACACCATTCGGACCGGAACTGCCGATGACCACCGACCGGCAGTTTCGGCTGCGTGACGATCATGCACGCCGAAGCCCACACGAGCGCTGCGCTCGTCGATCGGGCGGATACAGCGTCGACCCCGTTCGGCGCGACCCAGTTGAACGCGCTCCGTCGACGGCCGAAGCCGAGTCCGCGGCAGGCGGCGATCGGACGCGCCGTCGAAGTCGTGGAACAGCACACGAGCCTGCTCCTGGTCGCACCGAACGGGTTCGGCAAGACCTATGCCGCCGGCATCGTCGCAGACCGAATCCGGCGAACGGGACGAACCGTCCTCCGCATCGACGCGACCGACCCTGACGCGATCGAATCGCTCCTCGCCTGGCGGACGGCCCCGGCAGGGACAGCGTTCGTCGTCGACGACGGCGCTGCACTCGGCGCCGAGCACGTCCCCGCGATCGTGGAGATCTCTCGATCATCCACGTACACCGTGCTCGTCACCCTCGAACCGGCCAGGGCCGAACTCGAGCCGGAGACCGCACGACTCGATGCCGGCGCCACACGGCTCCTCACCGCCTGGCGGAACGGATCGCTCGCCCGCATCGACCTGCCCGGCCTCGACGACTCCGAAGCGATCGCCGTCACCGCCCTCGCAGCGGGCGACACGGTGCTCGACGACATGACGACGTCGACGATCGTACGGCTGAGCGCCGGTTCGCCCCGGCTCGTCCACGAGCTCACGAAGGACGCCCTCGAAACCGGCGGGTCGTTCTACGTGCCGCGCAGCATCCTGTCGCTCGGCGACTCGGCGATGTCCCCACGACTCCACGATCTGACGCTCCCCCTGCTCGACCGCATCGACGACGAGGGCCGCTACTCCCTCGTGATGCTCGCGAAGCTCGGACCCATCCCGTATGCGCGCGCGTCGCGGCTCATCGGTGAGGCGCCCCTGCACACCCTCCTGCTGCTCGGCCTCGCCCGGAACGACGGGACGGCGCTCGATCGCATCGTCGCGGACGAACTCCACGCGTGGTCGGCGCTGTCCGACTGGCGACGATCCTGGCGCTCACGGCAGATGGGCAACGTGCAACGAGCCCTCATCCGCGACCTCAACCGCGGCTTCCGACTCACGCCCAACGAGCACTTCATCGTCGGGCGGTTCTGGCTCGACGCGGGCGATGCGGACATCCTCGAAGCAGTCACCGCCGAGACCGCCGCGCACCTCTTCCGGACGGCGGCCCACGTCGCCAACGTCGCCGGGCTGCCGAGCGACGGGCACCTGCTGGCCAGCCGGTCGTTCGCGTTCCGCCCATCGTTGGCCGCAGCGCTCCAACAGTCGCGCGCGCTCGCCATGCTCGGCGATCTGGACGGTGCGATCGCCGCCGTCGATGTCCCGTTGAACGTGGAGGCGAGCGACGAGGATCGCAATGAGCTCCTCACCTGGAGCGGCTCGCTCACCAAGTGGGACGCCCGCGGCGCCATCGCGAGCGTCGGCCCGGCCGTCCGCCATGTCGAGGATCCGCAGCACGAACGGCTCCTCACCGAGCACGTCCGACTCGTCGACAGTTGGCGAGACGCCTCCCCGGACAAGGCCGAGGTGATGCAGACGCTCAACGAGCTCCTCGACGATCCGAAGGCGACGGCCTCGACCCGGCTCTACGCCGCCGCATCGCTGCTGTCGAAAGGCAATCCGCTCTGCAACATGACGGAGACGAAACGGGTGCTCGATCGCGGCTACGCGGTCTACCGCCAGCTGAGCTACCACGCGCTGCAACCGCTCTCCCACTCGACTCGCGACGCGAGCGCCATGTTCTTCCTCCTCGCGGGACTCGTCCGGATGGAGGCGGGGTTCCCGTGGGCGGAGCTCGACCACGACATCACGGTGTTCATCGAGCGGGCCGGCATGGCTCGAGGGCAGCTCGCAACCGTCGACCAGTGCGTCGTCGGCATCCTCCGCGGCACGATGGCGCTCATCGATCAGGACACGGAACGCGCCATCGCGGACCTCACCGTCGTCGAACGCCTCCTCGACAACACCCTGCCGCCGGAGGTGCACACGCACGTTTCGCTCTCGCTCGCGCTCGGGTACACGCGCGTCGGACAGGTGGACGAGGCCGCGCGTCGGCGACAGGCCGTCGACGGAACGATCGTCGAAGGATCCAGTTTCCTGCGCATGATCGCCTCGATCGTCGACTTCGCCGTCATCGCGAACACGGAGGGGCCCGCGGCGGCATCGCGTTTCATCAGCGGCATCGCGACGGATCCCGACGAGGCCCCGTCCGCACGGATCTACGCCGCCTACCTCAGTCGGCGGGTCGGCGGGGCCGCCGCTGAAGCAGCCTCGTGGATCCGCAACGTCCCTGCGACCGACCTCACGCCGCTCCCACGAGCATTGCGCACCTACCTGCAGGCCGAGGCTGCGCAGGATGCGACGATCGCCGAACACGCCGCCAGAACGCTCGAGACCATCGGTGCGCGGTTGCGTGCGGCGGAGGCGTACCGGCTCGCCGAACGACTACACCTGGCGGAGGGACGACCGAACCAGTCGCGACGGTGCGGCGAGCACGCGGAACGGGTCTTGGCGATCCGGGGAGTCGATGCGGGTGCGAGTCGCGATGCGGAGGGCGCCGCGGAGCGCGGACCAGGCTCTGACGCGGATCCGGAGGCGGATGGCCGAGCATCGGCCGGGCGCGCGTCGTCGGTCGAATCGGAAGCCGCCGACGCGAAGCCCGCGGCCGCTCAGGCCACCCCGACGACGGAGGTGCGGGAGGCCCGGTCCACCGCAGCCGCTCGGCCCTCGGAATCGGCGAGGATCACCCCGAGCCCGGACGGCGATGCCGAGATCGGTCCCGACCTGAGCGGTCTGACGCGCAGGGAGCTCGAGATCGCTCGGCTCGTCGCAGACGGTCTCAGCAACCAGGAGATCGCCAGCAAGCTGTTCCTCAGTGTCCGGACGGTCGAGTCCCATGTGCTGCAGGCGAGGGCGAAACTCGGTGCTGCGCGCCGTCGTGACCTCGGTCGCCTGGTCATGCCGCCTGCGCCACCCGGCCCCTGAGACCCCGGTCCCAGCGACCCCGGTCCCTGAGACCCCGGTCCCTGCGACCCCGGTCCCTGAGCCTGTCGAAGGGCAACTTCCAACGACCCCCGACCCCGACACTTCGACAAGCTCAGTGCGCGGTCACCGATGACCTGGCGCGCCGACGAGCGTCCACACCTTGCATGTGAAACTCCATACGATAGTCGAATGAAGGGTCAGTCCCCCAACCTCCCGCGGCGACTCCGCGAGCACCACTGGCTCGCCGATCCCCGGCAGCGTCGGATCACCGGCGCCATCGTCACGGTGTGCGCCCTCGTCGCCGTCTTCGGCGTCCGGCTCGTGGAGATCCAGGTGGTTCGCGCCGATGAGTACAACGCAGCGGCCGGCGAGCGGGTCGAGGTGCAGGGCTCCCGTGTGCCCGGTGCGCGTGGGAGCATCCTCGATCGTGATGGCGATGTGCTTGCAGCATCGGTCCCGCGCTTCGATCTGACGGTGTCGCCGAAGGACGCGAAACCGTTCGAACGGGAGGTCGACGGCACCACGATCCAGGTGAGCCGCGAGCAGGCCGCTGCTGAGATCGCGACGGTCACCGGCCAGACGGCGGAGGAGGTCGTTGCCGTCATCGCAGCCGCGCTCGAGACCGACGCGGAGTCCAATTGGGCGATGGTGCGGAAGGCGATGACCCGCGAGCAGTTCGAGCGGATCGATGCGATGGACATCCCCTGGACGTACTTCGAGGAGCGGCAGTCCCGCAGCTACCCACGCGGTTCCGTGGCCGGCAACCTCGTCGGGTTCGTGGGATCGGAGGGCGAAGCGCAGGCGGGCGTCGAACTCCAACACGACGCGTGCCTGACCGGTGAGGACGGGAGCACGAGCTACGTCAGGAGCCGCGACGGCGTCCCGCTCCCCGGCACCCGGCACGACACCGCGCCGCGAAACGGATCCGATGTCGTCCTCACGATCGACGCCGAGTTGCAGTGGCTCGCCCAGCAATCGCTCGCCCGTCGGGCTGTTGAGGTCGGCGCACGGTGGGGCATCGCGACGGTCATGGAAGTGGCGACGGGCAAGTTGCTGGCGGTCGCGGAGTATCCGAGCGCCGATCCGGGCGACATCTCGGCGAGCGCGCCGGAGGACCGTGGGTCGCGCGCCTTCTCGGCACCGTTCGAGCCGGGCTCCACGTACAAGACGCTCACGGCCGCCGCACTCATCGAGGAGGGCGCGGCGGGCCCAGGTTCGGAGATCCTCTCGCCGTACCGGTACATCGCCCCGAACGATGCGGACATCAACGACACCGATCTCCACGGCGATCTCCGCCTCACTCTCACCGGTGTGATGGTGCAGTCCTCCAACACCGGCATCTCGCAGCTCGGCGAGCGCCTCTCCCCGGAGACGCGCGCCGGCTACTTCACCAAGTTCGGGCAGGATCGCGCGACCGAGGTGGGGTTCCCCGGCGAATCGGGCGGAATCCTCGCCGACGTGGACGCGTGGGACAACCAGACGACGTACACGACGATGTTCGGGCAGGGGTTCTCAACGACGGCCATCCAGGGTGCGAGCCTGTACCAGGCGATCGCGAACAACGGCGTGCGGATGCCCGTGCGACTGGTGGAGGGATGTCGGGCGCCGGACGGCGGCATCGACTCACCCGAGCTCGCGCCTGGTGAACGGGTGCTCTCCGAGTCGGCCGCCCAGCAGGTCGGGCTCGTCCTCGAAGCGGTGGATCGGGAGAGCTGGGTGGCGGACCAGGTGGCGATCCCCGGCTACCGTGTCGCGATGAAGACGAGTACAGCCCAGCAGCCAGACGGTTCCGGCGGCTACAGCAAGAGCTACCTGGTGTCGATGGCGGGCTTCGCGCCGGTGGAGGCGCCGCGGTACGTGGTGACGGTGAACCTCGCGGATCCGGTCGACATGAACAACTCTGCTGCGGCCGCTCCCGTGTTTCGCGAGTTGATGTCGTACGCCCTGCGGACGGGTGAGGTGCTCCCGTCGACCACGGACGCCCCCGACCTCCCCCTCGACTACTGACGCGCCGCCCTGCCTCGGCCCCGGTCCCTGAGCCTGTCGAAGGGCACTCCTCCCGACCCCCACCCCCACACTTCGACAAGCTCAGTGACCGGACGGCGGCCCCGGCCCCTGAGCCTGTCGAAGGGCGCTCCTCCCGACCCCCACCCCCACACTTCGACAACCTCAGTGACCGGACACGGCCGCCCGGTCCCTGAGCCTGTCGAAGGGCACTCCACACTGCAGACGAACCGACAGCCCGCGATCAGTCCGCGGCGGGGCCCTTGAACCGCACCGCGACCACGAGCCCACCGGTCTCCGGCGCGTGCAACTCGAGCCGTGCGGCATGGGCCTCGACGATCCGCGCCACGAGCGCCAGCCCCAGCCCGCTGCCCTCTGCTCCCGCTCGGCCACCCGCGACGCGCCCCACGCCACGCACGAACGGCTCCGTCAGCGTCCCGAGCAGTTCGGACGGCACGACGGGGCCGGTGTTCACGACGACGAGCTCGACTGCACCGTCCTGCAGGGTCCGGACCCGAGCCTCGACGCGACCGCCCGCCCCTGTGTTGTGGCGGATCCCGTTGAGCACCAGGTTCGACACGAGCTGTCGCAGCAGCGCATCGTTCCCGTCGAGGTAGCTCTCGCCGAGCGACGTCCACACGGAGATCCCGCCCGTCTCGGCGACCGACCGGAGCCCTTCGACGACGTCGGAGACGAGCTCGTCGAGGTCGACGGGACCGCGAGTCAGGGCACGTCCTTCCTCGAGCGAGGCGAGGGCGAGCAGCGCCTCGACGATCTCGATGCCCCGACGGTTCGTCGCATCGAGCCGTTCGACCAGCCGGCGCACGTCGACACCGTCTGGGTTCGCGACCGCGACGTCGAGCATCATCCGTTCGATCGCATACGGCGTGCGCAGCTCGTGCGATGCGTTCGCCGCGAACCGCCGCTGCTCGTCGAACGAACGTTGCAGGCGGTCGAGCATGGAGTCGAACGTCTCGGCGAGTTGACGGAACTCGTCGTGGGGGCCGCGCAATTGCACCCGCTGGTCGAAGGCCCCCGTCGACACCCGTCGTGCCACGGCGTTGATCCGCTGCAGGGGCCGGAGCATCCGCCCGGCCAGGAACCATCCGCCCACGAGTCCGATGACGGCGAGGACGAGCCCCACCTGCCACAGCCTCGGCCACAGCGCGCGGAGCAGGTCGCTGCGGTTGGGCGCGTAGCCGGATTCTCCCGTGAGGTATTCGTCCGGCACGAATCGGATCAGGTAGAAGAGGAGCGCGAACAACGCGACGCCCGCCACGAGCAGGAATCCCGCGTAGCTGAGGGTCAGGCGAAACCGCGCGCTGGAGAGGAATCCGACCGAGTCCTCGGGAGGCGCATCGGCCGCCCGCAACGAATCACCCATCCTCACACCGTAGACGTCTCCACCTGTTGTGGACGTATGGCAGTGCCCGCTCCACCATCTGCTGTTCACAACTCAGGACGGCCCCGGCGTGTCGGACGCGCGTGGCGGCGTGTCGATGCCGACACGCCGGATCGCTCCTGAGTTGTGAACAGAGACGGGATGGGTGGGCGCGACGCTTCGACAGGCCCAGCGAGCGGACACCAGGAGCCCTGCGACCGGATCGGAGCAACCGGCCGCGGGACTCCGGTCCGGATCGGAGCGACCGGCCGCGGGACTCCGGTCCCTGAGCCTGTCGAAGGGCGGCTCGAGACACCAGCCCCCCGCCGCTCTCCACGAGCACGGCGACAGGTCAGTCGAGGTCGGGGGCAGGCGCGGCGTCGCGGTCGCGGTCCTCCAGACGACGCACACGACGATTCCCGATGATCGCAGCGATGCCGGCTCCCGCGAGGATCGCACCGGCCACGAGCACGGGGACGAATTCAACACCCGTGCTGCTCAACCCACCCGAACCGCCGGATCCGCCGGCCCCGACCGGAGGGGAGGTCGGCACACCTGGCCCGCCCGGGTCCTCAGGGATCACGACGTCGGTCCCGGAGACGGTCAGGACGAACACGAAGCGCACGGCATCGCGTTGCATCGCGTTCGTGGCGGTCGCATCGAGGCCCACGGCGATGTCGAGCCGCACCTCGCCCCGAGGCATCGCCGCCACCACCTCGACCGCGTCCTCGTCACGGAGCAGATCCGCGAGCCGGGCCGTCTTCACCGGGCCGCCGGGCGTCGACAGCGTGACGGAGAGTTCCTGCTCGAACGCGTTCGGCTCGCTCAGCGGCCGGGCCCGCACCACGAGCGAGCCGTTCACGCCCGCACCGTGCCGGATCAGGTAGGCGTCCGTCACCTGACTCCCGGGAACCACGCGCTGCCCGGAGAACAGCTGGCCGGTCGAGGCCGGAGTCGTTCCGTCGGCCATCGTCACGGTCCAGCTGCGATCGGGCGGCGCCGATGCGAGCGAAGGCGCGGATGCGGATGCCGCAGCGGCCGTCGCAACAGACGCAGACACAGGAGCAGGCACAGGCGCCGATGCCGCAGCAGCCGGCCCGCCCGAGAGCAGCACACACCCGAGCGCGACCGCCGCCCCGGCCCCGGGCATCCTCATCGACCGCAGCATCACTGCAGCACGATCTCGACGACGAGGTCCACGGGAGGCGCCGTCGTTCCCGTCCACATCACCACGACCCAGCTCATGGTGTTGCCGCTCGAGCTCGCGTACAGCGTGGTCGTCGCGGCGGTCGTCGCCGTCATGGTCGTGTTGAGCGGCACCGACCCGCACAGCAGGAGCCCGAGCACACCGCATTCGCCGTTGAGGTAGGCGCCGCCACCGCCCCAGTTGACGGTGGCGAGGGTCCGGGCCGGGTAGGTGACCGGAGCGGTCGTCGATCCTGCCCACGGATTCGCCGAGAACGCGGAGGAGAACGGGACCGCGGTCGTCGACACGACGCAGCTCGCCAGCAGGAGGCTCGTCGCCCACGTGCACTGCGGCGGATCAGCGGTTGGAGCGGCGTTCGTCCGGTTCCCTCCGACCATCCAGCTGTATCGACGCAGGTCACCGGTCGGAACGAGGAGCGGGGCGGTCGCATCGACGGACGCTGCGGTCGACAACGTCGCGAGCTGGGCTCCGAGGGAACCGGCCGTGTTCGGATTGAGGCGGGATGTCGGAGCGAGGACGGCATCGCTGCCCACGGACCAGGTGCGCGGCGGAATCGTGATGGCATTCGCCCATCCCATGACCTTGAGCGAATCGTTGACCATCGCAGCGGAGGTCGGGTCCTGGCAGCTCCAGACGCGAGCCGCCAGGTTCTTGTTGCCGCCGGCGGGGTTCCACACGGTCGTGTTGGCGACGGGGATGATCGCCATCCGGGTCGTGGGCGTCGCCGTGAGTGCGGGGACGTCGCTCAAGCGGATGTAGGCCGGGTTCGTCGCTGGGTCCGGCGAGATGCACCAGGCGCCGGTGCCTGCAGATCCAGCCGCCGCGGGAAGCGATGCCTGGAACTGGGCCGACGTCGATGCCGTGGGCATGAGGAGCAGCACGGACAGCATCGCGAGGGCGGCGACGAGGATCGAACCGCGGCCGGATCGGGCACGCGATCGTGGGCGGGCGGTCGCGGCGCTCACGACTGCGTCCTCGGGAGCTGGGTGAGGTTGACGGTCGGCGCGAAGTCGAACATCCCGGCCACGCTCGTCGTCGTGCTGCGATACTGGTACAGGGGCGAGAGACCGGTTGCGGCGAGCGCGAACGTCACGAGGACCGTCGCTGATTCACCGGGCAGGAGTGAGACACGGGCCGAGAGCGGCGGCGAACAGGCGATGCCGGCGGCCGTCACGCATCCGGTCGTCGTCGCCCCGAGGGCCGTGGCACCCTTCGTCACGGTCGAGGTGACGGAGAGGTACGGCAGAGCCGCCGCGTAGGCGACCGAGGACGTCACGGTGCTCGCGAACACGAGGGTGATCTCGGCGCGGAGCGATGACGGAGCGGTCGCCCCCGTCACGACGGACGTGTTCGTGACCGTGTAGGTGAACGTCTGTGCGGACTGGCCCGGGATCATCCCCTGCGAGCCAGTCCGCACAACGGTGTTCGTCGGCACCGACCCCGTCACCGGGTACCCGATCGTCGGCGCCGTCACCGTCCCCGTGATCCCACCCGACGTGATCACGGTGGCCTGTCCAAGTTGTGTGCCTCCCCATTTCGCCTGGGTGACCGCTCCCCCGAGCAGCAGCACCCCGGCGAGCGCGGCGGCCGCTGCCACCAGCAGTGGTCGTCTCATCGGAACCCCCGTTCCACCCGGCCCGCGGCACCGGTCGAGTCGTCGACCGGGCCACGGATCGTGCTGCACGTGTTGCGCGGCACCGTGAGGGGACCGCTTGAAACCGCCGTTACGGAGCCGCTGGCGTTTCCGGGATCTGTGTGAGGTTGTACTGGAGTTGGTAGTTCGTCGTGAGGGTCTTCGTCGTGTTGTCGACTGCGGTGCCCCACGGGAAGGTGACCGTGACGGTCACGGGGATCGTCGTGGTGCTGGCCGCCAGGGTGAGCGGGTTGCCTGGCGTGTAGGCGGTGCCGTTGACCGTCACCGCGGGCTGGAGCGCCGTGCTGAGTGCGTTGGCCGGCGGGGTCACGCGGGTGAGCGTGAACTGCGCCTTGTTGTTCTCACCCGTGATGGTGACGGGCACGTTGATGGTCTTCGACAGGACGTCACCTGGGACGATGAGCTGGTTCGTGTATGCGACACCCGCGGGCTCGGCGGTTCCCGCGGGCAGATCCGCCGCCTTCTGCTGCAGCGACCAACCGGTGCCGTCGGTGAACGTCCCGAACTTCAGATCGCCAGCCGCGATCGTGACCGCGTCGCCCGTCTTCGTGTCGTTCCAGTACGCGAGCGTGCCGGCGCCACCGAGCAGCAGAGCCGCCCCTGCCACGCCCGCGATTGCTGCTTTGGTGATCTTCTTCACGCTGTGTCCCCCGTTCAAGGTCCAATATCAGGCCTCACGGTACGTCCGATGCGTGGACTGCTCCACAGTAGAAACCACGGGGTTCCTCAGTAGTAACCACTGAATTCGGAGCCGCTTCCGAGTTTCCGTCGCGTCCCCGGTCACTGAGCAACCGGCCCGGTCACTGAGCAACCGGCCCCGGTCACTGAGCCTGTCGAAGTGCCCCACCACCCGAACTCTCCCCTTCGACAAGCTCTGGGACCGGATCGGCGACCGGCTCAGGGACCGGATCGGCGACTGGCTCTGGGACCTGCTCCTTCCGACGCCCGCGCCACGCGGACACGACGAGGAACGCCGCGTAACCGAGCAGCCCGACCCCGATCGCCTGGGCGAGCCAGTAGCGCTGGAATCCCGTGCCGATGGCGGTCGCGTAGCCGACGAGCGGCACCCCGAACCAGACGACGCCGCGCACTTGCTCCTCGCGGACCCCGCCTGCATCCTCGGTGCGGTTCGCATCGCCCTTCGTCCGGAGGAGCGTCCCTCCCTCGCCGACATCGATCGCGACCACCCGGTGCGTGACGACCTCCGGTTGCCCCGATTTCAGCTGGAAGGTGATGACATCGCCGACTCTGATCTGGTCGAACGGCTCCGGCCTCACGACGACGACGGCGCCGGGCGGGTAGGTGGGCGTCATCGAACCCGTCTCCACCGTGTACGGGGTCGAACCCGTCACGCGCGGCACGATGACGAGGAGCACGACGAGCCCGATCGTGACGATGGCAACGCCCCAGGCGATGACTGTGCCGAGCAGGCGGATCCATCGCGGCACGCGCTCTCCGGCACGAGGGCGCGCCGCGTGGCGTGCCGGGACGGCGTCGGCGACTGTCACGATCGTTCGGTCCGCCGTCGCGTCCGCGGCCGGCGGCCCGGAGACTCTCGTTTCGGCGGACATGGCCAGAGCCTAGCCGCGCCGCCGCGACAGCCGGCCGTCTCCGACTACTGGTTTTTCCGGCCGAGGGTGGAGACACTTCGACAGGCTCAGTGACCGGGTGGCGTCGGTCCCTGAGCACTTCGACAGGCTCAGCGACCGGGTGCGGTCAGGCCCGGTCCCTGAGCTTGTCGAAGGGGAGAGCTCGAGGAGCGGGCACTTCGACAGGCTCAGCGACCGGGTGCGGTCAGGCCCGGTCCCTGAGCTTGTCGAAGGGGAGAGCTCGAGGAGCGGGCACTTCGACAGGCTCAGCGACCGGGTACGGGTCAGCGACCGGGTGCGGGTCGGTGACCGGTCGTGGTCTGCATTCCTGGAGGGCTAAACGTTCTCGTTACACCGCACAGCGCAGACTCGTCTCCAAGCTCGCATTCGGCGGGCAGGAAGGACCGGACCGATGAGCATCCTCACCATCCGCCGTACCGGCAAGACCCCGACCGCCCCCGTGCGGAACCCGCGCGAGAAGCGCACCCCGAACCTCACCCACGCCGCGCTCGACGACCCCTACCTCGCGTTCGTCCGCTGGCGTGCGGCCGGTCGTCCCACGCCCGACCGCGCACCGCTCGCGGGCAAGGACGTCCGCGAAGGACATCCGCTGGGAACGTCAGGCATGTCCGCCGGCGAACCCCGCTAGCTCGAAACGGCTGCGACCGTCTGGCGCGCGATCTCGAGCTCCTCGTTGGTGGGCACCACGAGGATCGTGACCGCGGAGTCGTCCCGGGAGATCACCCGCACACCACGATCGTCGGCCTCATTGCGCTCGGGATCCAAACGGATGCCGAGCGCTTCGAGCCCCGACACCGCCCCGGCGCGCACAGCAGGCGCGTTCTCGCCGACACCCGCCGTGAACACGATCACATCGAGCCCGCCGAGGATCGCGAAGTACGCGCCCAGGTAGTGCCGCAACCGGTGCAGGTACACGTCGAGCGCGAGCTGCGCCGCATCGTCCCCCTGTTCCGAGGCGTCCCGCACGTCGCGCATGTCGCCACGGCCGGAGAGCCCGAGGAGTCCGCTCTGCCGGTTGAGGAGGGTGTCGAGATCGTCGAACCCGAGACCGGCTTTGCTATGCAGGTGGAAGAGGACCGCAGGATCGAGATCGCCCGAGCGCGTGCCCATCACGAGTCCTTCGAGTGGCGTCATGCCCATCGACGTGTCGACCGACTTCCCGCCGTCGATGGCGCACGCGGACGCGCCGTTGCCGAGGTGGAAGACGATCTGCTTGAGCTCGTCGAGCGGACGCTCGAGATATGCGGCGGCCGCCTCTGACACGAACTTGTGCGAGGTGCCGTGGAAGCCGTATCGGCGGACGCGATGCTTCTCCGCGAGCTCCGCATCGATCGCGTAGGTGTACGCGGCGGGCGGAAGCGTCTGGTGGAAGGCGGTGTCGAACACGGCCACGTGCGGCACGTCGGGGAACGCCTTCTGCGCCGCCTCGATGCCCTGCAGGTTGGCGGGGTTGTGGAGCGGAGCGAGCTCGGCGAGGTCCTCGATGTTGATCTTCACGAGATCCGTGATGATCGTCGGTTCGAAGAAGCGCTTGCCGCCGTGCACGACCCGGTGGCCGACCGCGATCGGCGGGTGCTCGGCGAGCGACGGACCGTGGTCCTCGAACGCCTGCAGCATGACCGCGAACCCCGAGGTGTGGTCGGCGATGTCCGCCTGGATGTCCCAGCGAACGTCCGGGCCGGGATTGCCCGCGCTCTCGTAGCGGTGCGTCGCGAAGGATCCGGCATCGCCGATCCGTTCGACGAGGCCGCTCGCGAGCGTCTCCTCCGACTCCACGTCGATGAGCTGGTACTTGAACGACGACGAACCGGAGTTCACCACGAGGACCGTCGACATGCGGCTATTCCTTCTCTTCGGCCGGGACGGCCTGTTCCTGGGCCTGGATGGCCGTGATCGCGACCGTGTTGACGATGTCCTGCACGAGTGCGCCGCGCGAGAGGTCGTTGATGGGCTTGTTGAGTCCCTGCAGCACGGGACCGATCGCCACCGCGCCCGCCGAGCGCTGCACTGCTTTATAGGTGTTGTTGCCCGTGTTGAGGTCGGGGAAGATGAACACCGTCGCGCGGCCGGCGACCTGCGACTCCGGCATCTTCGTCGCAGCCACTGCGGCATCGGCTGCCGCGTCGTACTGGATCGGGCCCTCGACGAGGAGGTCAGGTCGGCGCTCGCGCACCTGTTCCGTCGCGGATCGCACCTTCTCCACATCGGCTCCGGAACCGGACGTGCCGGTGGAGTAGGAGAGCATCGCGATGCGCGGGTCGATGCCGAACTGCACGGCCGTCTCCGCGGAGGAGATCGCGATGTCCGCGAGCTGCGCGTCGCTCGGATCCGGGTTCACGGCGCAGTCGCCGTAGACGAGGACGCGGTCGGCGAGCGCCATGAGGAACACGCTCGACACGACGGAGACGCCGGGCTTCGTCTTGATGATCTCGAACGACGGCCGGATCGTGTGCGCCGTCGTGTGCGCGGCCCCGGAGACCATGCCGTCGACGAGACCGAGGTGGACCATCATCGTGCCGAAGTAGGAGACGTCGGTGACGACGTCGGCGCCCATCTCGAGCGTCACTCCCTTGTGTGCGCGGAGCCGGGTGTACTCCTCGGCGAAGCGCTGGCGGAGGACCGCGTCGAACGGGCTGATGACCTTCGCCTTGCCGAGGTCGATGCCGAGCTCGATCGCGCGGGACCGCACCTCGATCTCCTCACCGAGGATCGTGAGATCGACGACGTCGCGGGCGAGCAGGGTTCCGGCGGCGCGGAGGATGCGATCGTCGTCGCCCTCGGGGAGGACGATGTGCTTGCGGTTCGACCTGGCGCGCTCCAGGAGGCCGTACTCGAACATGAGCGGGGTGACGACATCGGCGCGGGCCACGTCGAGCAGTTCGAGGAGGAGTTCTGAGTCGACGCTCTGCTCGAAGAGGGCGAGGGCCGTGTCGTATTTGCGCTGCGAGTCCGCGGCGAGGCGACCGCGCGTGTGCATCACGCGGACGGCCGTGTCGTAGGTGCCGAGTTCCGTGCTGACGATGGGGAGCGTCACACCGAGGCCGGAGACGAGCCGGACGACGGGCTCCGGCAGCTCGAAGCCGCCGTTCAGGACGACGCCGGCGATCGACGGGAAGGTGCCGGACGCGTTCGCCATGAGCGCCGCGAGGAGGACTTCGGAGCGGTCGGCGGGGATCACGAGGACGGCGCCCTCGGTGAGGCGCGGGAGCACGTTCACCATCGACATGCCTGCGACGACGACGCCGAGCGCCTCACGGCTGAGGAGCTCCTCGCTGCCCATGAGGAGCGTTCCGTCGACGGCTTCGAGGATGCTGCCCATCGTCGGCGCGATGAGGAAGGTGTCCTCGGGAACGGCCCACACGGGGATGTCGGTGCGGCGGACGCGCTCGTTGAGGTCCGCGGCGGCTGGATCGTTGGCATCAGGGCTGGGCGTCGGTGCATCGCTGCCGGGGACTGATGCGGGGGTGTCTGCTGCCGGAGCGTCTGCTGCCGCGGTCCCCGCGTTCCGCTCGTCGATCGCGTCCTGCACGTGTCGGCCGACGTTGCGGAGGCGACGGCGGACACGAGCGCGGACCCGCTGACGCAGGCTGCCGGCAGGTGCCGCCGGGAGCGCGTCCTCGATCGCTTCCTCGATCTCGTCGAGTCGTTCCGGATCTGCGCGGTTGGCGACGATAGCGAGGAGCTGCGCGTGCGCATCGCTCAACTCGATGAGGGCGAGTTCCGCGATGTGCCGCATGTCCTCGGGCGTTCGCGAGTCGGACTGGCCGAGCTGCTCGCCCGCACCCTGACCGGCGCGACCGCCGAGGACGAGGAGCACTGGTGCGCCGAGGTTCGTGGCGATGCGCGCGTTGTACCCGAGTTCCGTGGGGCTGCCGACGTCCGTGTAGTCGGAGCCGAGGATCACCACGGCGTCGCACTGCGCTTCGATGCGCTTGTAGCGCTCGACGATGCGGGACAACGCCGCTTCCGGGTCTGCGTGGACGTCGTCGTATCCGACGCCGATGCAGTCCTCGTAGCTGAGGTCGACGCCGTCATGCTCGAGGAGCATCTGCAGGACGTAATCGGGATCCGTGGTGGACCGGGCGATGGGGCGGAAGACGCCCACTCGTTCGATCTGGTGGCTCAGGGTGTCGAGGACCCCGAGCGCGATCGTCGACTTACCGGAGTGCCCCTCGGCGGAGATGATGTATATGCTTCGCGCCACCCTGCAAGCCTATGGCCGACAGGTGTGCGCTCGCTGGGCGTCGACGCCCCGATCCCCGATCTGCACATCTGCACAATTCCGGAAATCATGGGGCTCATGTGACCGAAACGACCGATATCGCCGGATTTCGTCACTCCTGTCACACCAATTCCGGAATTGTGCTCGAACGGAAGCGGGAGGAAGAGACGGGAGGGCGGGGCAGGGAACGAAAAGACTCCCCGCGCACCCGCCAGAGCCCGGTTACCCTTGCTACGTTTCCGTCCTGGGGGAGTTGGCCTGGATGGCGCCACGCGGGGAGCCGTTAACCAGTGTACCCGACCAGCCGGGCATGCGATGTGCATGCCCGCGACAGGATGTGCATCCGCGCAACACCTCCTGGACGGGGTTGCGCCCGGCGACCGCACGGGGTTTGACTGAACGTTCGGGAACATCCCGCAGACGAACGGACGAGGAGACGACATGTCGAGAGTGGTCATCGCAGGCGGACACGGAACGATCGCACAGCACCTCCAGCGGTTGCTGGTCGAAGCGGGACACGAAGCGGTCGGGATCATCCGCAACCCGGATCACGTCGCCGACCTCGTCGAGATCGGATCGAGTCCCGTCGTCCTCGACCTGGAGTCGATCAGCGCAGACCAGTTGGCGATCGAACTCCGCGGGGCCGACGCGGTGGTCTTCGCCGCCGGAGCCGGACCGAACAGCACGGCCGAGCGCAAGTTGACGGTCGACCGCGACGGAGCGATCCTGCTGGCCGATGCCGCGGAACTCGCGGGCGTCCCCCGGTACGTGCTCGTCTCGGCGATGAGCGCCGACGATTTCGACCCGGACTCCGACGACATCTTCCAGGTGTACCTGCGGGCGAAGGCGGAAGCCGATGCGAACGTGCGCGCACGAGGAATCGACTGGACGATCGTGCGCCCAGGCGGTCTGACGAACGACCCCGGGACGGGCCTCGTCGAAGCCGCGGAAACGCTCTCCCGTGGGTCGATCCCCCGCGAGGACGTCGCCGCCGTCCTGCTGTCCCTCATCGAGACGGGTGCGGCATCACAGACCCAGTTCTCCCTGATCGGCGGCACGACCCCCATCCCAGAGGCCCTCGCCGCCCTCTGACCCGCCAGCCCCGGCCCCGGCTCCGCCCCCGGCTCGCGAGGGGTCGCATATCGCTAGTAAGCTGGACGCCCGACTAGCCATCTGCGACCCCTCGCAGGCCGGGAGGACGGGCAAAGGGGCGACGGTTCGAACCAGACGGTTAGGATCGGAGCACGTGAACCCGATGCGATGATGCACACGGCGGACCCCTGAAGCGAGGTCGGACATGGACGAACGCTACGATCCCGCGTACCAACGCGGCTCGACGACCGAACCAGCCCAGCAACCGAAGACGCGCTCCGGAGGCCGAGCACGCGAGACAGCCGCTCACCCGCGCAAGCATCCCCTCCACGAGACCGAGCACTGGCAACCAGCAGGCGGTCGCTCCACCGCCCCGCACCTGGACACCGCCGATTCAGCGGGTCCGCACGCGTTGATCGGCTCAGCCGTCGGATCCGAAACCGATACGAACTCGGGCGCAGAGGGCATCGACGTCTTCCGCCCACTCGGCATCGTCGAGGACGACGTTCCCGCCGAGATTCCCCACGTGGCGCCGGCGTCCCGCCAGTCGTTCGCTGCACCGTCCAACGCGCTGAGACCGATCGGCCGAGGCGATGACGCCGCCTCGAGGGGCATGTTCGCGGGTGCGACGATCGGCCGTGACCCAGCATCCGGTCCCCGCGCGAGTGCGGGCGCAGGCATCGGCGCGCGCCCGCACGGCACGGGCTCCAACGGCACCAGCATCGGCTCCGGCTCCGGCAGCACGCGTCCCGGCACCGTCCATGCCTCCGATGCCGGCGACCTCGATGCGATCGGCGCCGACGATTTCGGCACAGCTCACCTCGACGACGACCAGACGGCCCGCACGCGCAACCCGTGGGAGGGGGCGCTCTGGGTGATCGGCATCGCGCTCGTGGTCTTCGGCGCCTTTGCCCTGTGGCAGTCAGTGCAACGCTCGATGTACGGATGGTCGGGCGAGACCGGCCCACCGGACGACTTCCTCACCAACCTGTATCTCGGGGAGCTCGCGCCTGGCGTCATCGCCATCGGCCTCGCCACGATCGTCGGCCTCCTCTTCCGACGCCTGTTCGCCCACGACCGCAGGAGCCGGCCATGACCGATCGCCTCACCGACCACGAACGTCTCTACAGCGTCCCAGGCACGAACGGCGTCCCGGATTCGAGCGCACCGGACACCAGCGCGGACACGAGCGACCTGGAGGCCGACGACCCGACTGGGCGCACGGGCCTCACTGCGGAGACCTTCCGTTCCATGGCGGAACGCGTCCTCGCGAACATCGAACAGGTCCTCGACGGCAAGCCGTACGCGGGCCGCATGGCGCTCATCGTGCTCCTGGCCGAAGGGCATCTCCTCATCGAGGACGTGCCTGGCGTCGGCAAGACGGTCCTCGCGAAGGCCCTCGCCGCATCGGTCAGCTGCACGGTCCGTCGCATCCAGTTCACACCGGACCTCCTCCCGTCCGATGTCACGGGCGTCTCGGTCTTCAACCAGGTGGACCGCGAATTCGAGTTCAAGCCGGGCGCCGTCTTCGCGAACATCGTGATCGCGGATGAGATCAACCGGTCCTCCCCCAAGACGCAGTCGGCGCTCCTGGAGTCGATGGAGGAACGGCAGGTCACAGTGGACGGCGAGACGCATCCGCTGCCCACCCCGTTCTCAGTCGTCGCCACCCAGAACCCGTTGGAGATGGAGGGGACGTACACGCTCCCCGAAGCGCAGCGCGACCGCTTCATGGCCCGCATCTCGATGGGGTACCCGGATGCGGCGTCGGAGGCGGCGATGCTGCGCCAGCGCGACACGGTGAACCCGCTCGAAACCATCACGGCCGTCGTCACCCGCACCGAGGTGGAGCAGCTCATCGACTGGGCTCGCGGTGTGTACGTGTCGCCGATCGTGGAGCAGTACTGCGTCTCGCTCGTCCAGGCGACGAGGCACCACCCGGAGCTGCGCCTCGGCGCGAGCCCGCGTGCGACCCTGCAGCTCGTGCGAGCCGCGAAGGTACTCGCCGCACTCGAAGGCCGCGAGTTCGTGCTGCCGGACGACGTCAGCCACCTCCTCGCCCCCGTCCTCACGCATCGGCTGATCCCCACACGTCGCGCCGTGAGCGCCCACGACCGTTCCGGCGCGCAAGCCGTGACCGACGTGCTCCACGACATCCTCGGCGCCACTCCCGTCCCGCACTCCGGCCGGACCGACTAGGTCGAACCATGACCGCCACGCAGCGCGCCGCCGACAGGTCGATGCGACGAGGCCCGCGATCCAGGGGACGACTGGGCCCGTTCACCCCTCGCGCCGTCGGTGTCATCGTGGCGGCGGTCGTCTGCGTGATCGCCGCACGTGAGCTGGGATCGCAGGAACTCCTCGCCTTCGCAGGACTGCTCGTCGCCCTCGTCGCGGCGAGTTTCGGCTCCGTCTATCTCGGCCACGGATCGCTGCGGGTCTCGCGGACGACGGAACCCGATGTCGTGAGCGTGGGCGAGCAGACGGAGATCCGCGTCGAGATCACCGAGACGAGCGCACTCCCCCACAGCCGCACGGAATGGAAGGACACGGTCCCGGCCGGGCTGCGGGGCGCCGCGAGCGGGATCCTGCCGGGCACGAGCGCATCGACGGGCCTCACCTCCCGCACGCGGGTCGCCGCGTACCGGGTCCTCGCAGTGCGCCGCGGCGAGCACGTCGTCGGTCCGCTCGCCCTCGCCGTCCGCGACCCGTTCGGCCTCGTCATCAGGCGCCGCAGCGTCGGCGAACGGCACACGGTGACCGTGCTCCCGGAAGTCTTCGAACTGCCGGAGATCCCCGCGCTCACGGCGAGCCGGGACGGGTCGACGAAACCGGCTCCGCTCCACGCGGGTGTCGGCGAGGACGACCTCATCGCCCGCCCGTACATCCCCGGCGACACCATCCGCCGTCTGCACTGGCGCGCGAGCGCCCACCGCGGCGAGCTGATGGTGCGCCAGGAGGAGCACCGCAACAACCCCGAAGCGACTCTCGTGATCGATACGACCGCGGCGCACTGGCGCTGGCCGGGCGACCGCGCGGACCTCCTCCCCTCCTTCGAGCGCGCCGTCTCGCTCACCGCGTCGGTCGCCGCGCACCTCGTCGACGCCGGCTACCGGATCGGCCTCCTCGGCGCCGGAAGCGACGAGCTGTCACGCGACATCGGCGGATCGGATGCGGACGACGGGATCGATGCGGCGATGCTCGACCTGGCCGTCCTCGAACCCTCCACCGAGGACAGCCGTTTCCTGGATCTGGCGCCCGCCATCGCGAGTCGGCGAGCGCAGCCGCTCGTCGTGGTGCTCGGCGACGTGGACGAGACCGATGCCTCCGACCTCGCCGCGCTCGCGAAGCTCTCTCCCCTGCCCATCGCACTGCTGCCGTCCGGTGCCGCGCATCGGTCGGTCGACATCCTCGAGCTCGCGGGCTGGCGATGCCACGTCGGCTCCCGGAACGACGATTTCGCGTCGCTCTGGCTGGGGACGGCCAGGCGCCCGGAGACGACGACGGGGCAGAACCGATGAGCGTGCAGGGGACGGACGTCCGAGGGCGAGCCGGGAGTGGCGACGGGGGTATCGGCGGCACTGGCGGCGGCAGCGTTGGTGGCGGACGTTCCGATGATGCGCGGCGGACGAACCGCGGGCAGCGCGCGGAAGGCGACGCACCGCGCTCACGGCGACACCCCCGCGACGACCGCAACACCGACGGCGACATCCGACTCGGCGTCGCCGCATTCGTCCTGCTCGCCGCGGGCGGCCTCGGCTTCGGTCGCGTGCTCGAACGGCTCGACTGGTGGTTCGTCGCACTCCTCGTGATGGGTCTCGTCATCACCGCCGCGATCCTCCTCCGCAGGACCCGCCTGCATCCCGTTCTCACCTGGATCGGCGTGGTCGCCGCCTGGCTCGTGACCGTCACGGTCATGTTCGCCTCGACGACGGCGCTGCTCGGGATCATCCCGACGCCCACGACGTTCATGACCTTCGCCGTCCTGCGCGACGCCGGATTCCAGGCGTTCCGCGACGGCGCCGCGCCCCTGGAGACCTCGACCGGGGTCATCTTCCTCATGGCGGCGGGCGGCGGTCTCGTGACGATCGTCGTCTCCGCGCTCGTGCTCGCCCTGCACCGGCCGGTGCTCGCGGGCATCGCGGTCGTCGCCGTCTACGCGGCCCCGTCGGTCGCCGTGCAGTTCGACATGAACGGATTCGTGTTCATCGCCGTCGCCGCCGCCTTCCTCTGGATGCTCCGCGAGGACGTCAAACGACGCGATCGCTTGGAGATGCCGGCCAACAGCAAACTGCCCGGAGGCGCCGGACCGACCGCCGTGGTGAGCATCATCGCGATCGTCGCCGCCCTCCTGACCCCCGCAGTCCTGCCCGGGCTCGCCGCGCGCGACACCGCTGCCGGCGCGCGCGGATCGGGCCCGTTCGTCGGGGGCATCAATCCGATGATCTCCCTCGGCCAGAGCCTCCGGCGCCCCCAGAACACGACCGCGCTCCAGTACACGACCACGGCGGGGAGCGCGCCGTACCTCAAGGTCACCGACCTGAACGAATTCAGCGGCGCCGTGTGGGGGCCGGACAACTCCGGGTACGCCGTCGGCAACAACGTCGCCGAATTCCCCGCGCCTCCCGGGCTCGGCGGTGACATCACGACCGACGAGTACACGACCAAGATCACGATCGACGCTCTCGCGAGCCCCTGGCTGCCCGTCCCGTACCCGACGAGATCCGTCACCGGCCTGCAGGGCGATTGGCGATGGGAGGGTGCCGGACTCACCGCGATGTCGCGCGACTCGTCGACCAATCAGCAGACGTACACGACGACGAGCCTCGACGTGCAACCGACCGCGCAGCAGATGCGCAGCGCTCCACCCGTCGCCGATGCGGCCGCGGCGGCGCCCTACCTGCAACTGCCCGAGAACCTGCCGCCCATCATCCTGCAGACCGCGCTCGACGTGACGGCGACGGCATCGACCGACTACGACCGCGCCATCGCCATGCAGCGCTACTTCCGCGGCAACTTCGAATACTCCGAGACGGCTCCGGTGGAAGAGGGCTTCGATGGGAGCGGGGCGGCGGTCATCGCGACGTTCCTCGAGAAGAAGACCGGCTACTGCGTCCACTTCTCCTCCGCGATGGCCGTGATGTCGAGGCTGCTGGGCATCCCGGCACGCATCGCCATCGGTTACCTGCCCGGCAACGCCGCAGCGGACAGCACGGCGACCGGCAAGCAGGCCGTGTACGTCGTGACGTCCAACCAGTTGCACGCGTGGCCGGAGCTGTACTTCGAGGGGATCGGCTGGGTGCCGTTCGAGCCGACCGCGAGCCGCGGGACGGCGACGGCGTTCGCCGACGCGAGCACCGCAGCACCCGGGAGCGTCGACCTCGGCGCCGGTGCGCGCCCGGCTCCGACCGCCGACCCGTCCGTCCCCGCCGACCGCGGCACGACCGGCACCACCCAGGCGGGAACCACGAGCGGCCTGTCCGCAGCTGTGCTGCCCGTCGGCATCGTGCTCGGCGCCCTGATCGTGCTGCTCGTCCCGTTCCTCGTCCGTCGGTTCGAGCGGGAGGTGCGGATCCGTCGTGGGCGTCGCGGTCGGGCTCCGGCCGGCGCCGCGTGGGCGGAGTTCCTGGACTCCGCCGTGGATCTCGGCTTCCCGGTGTCGACGACCGAGTCGCCGCGCGGGTTCGTCCGTCGGCTCGGATCGCAGTTCGAGGTTCGCGGTGAGGCCATCGATCGGCTCCTCGCCGCCGTTGAGGCCGAGAGCTATGCCGGCGGTGGGGCCGTGAGTTCTGGTGCGGGCTCGGGCGCTGACTCCGGCTCGGCTTCGGGCTCCGGTTCGGGCTCGGGCTCTGGTTCGGGCTCTGGCTCCGGCTCGGGTTCGGGCTCGGGTTCGGGCTCTGGCTCCGGCTCCGGCTCGGGCTCCGGCTCTGGCGTCATCGACGGTGTTGCTCAGGAGGAGCTCGAGGCGACCCTGCGCGCATCGATCGGTGTGCTGCGATCCAGCAGCACCGGCGTCGAACGCCTCCTCGCGACGTTCCTCCCCCGGTCGCTCGTCCTCCGTCCGCGTGACGAGCCCGTCCCCGGTGCTCCTGCCCCCTGATGACTGGCCCCTGGACGTTGCACAATTCAGGAACATCAGCACGATTCAGGATGATCCAGGCCGCCACGCCGCTCGATCGTCCTGAATTCTGCAAAACCTCCTGAATTGTGGAAGGAGAACGTGGCAGAAACGCGGGGGCGGAGCACGATGTCGGGGCAGGGTGGCACGAGCACGTCTCCAGAACCGGTAGTATGCTCTGAGGCCGTTCCACGGAACAGCCGGCCAGGAGAATTCGCCTAGTGGCCTATGGCGCACGCTTGGAAAGCGTGTTGGGTTAACGCCCTCGGGGGTTCGAATCCCCCATTCTCCGCCAACACAACGAAGCCCCGGACCACCACGGCCCGGGGCTTTCGTGTTCCAACCCCGTCACCGCACAGCACCCACAGACGGGGTCCGAATCCCGAGGCTGCCGCCGACACAACGAAGCCCCGGACCGCCACGGCCCGGGGCTTTCGTGTTCCAACCCCGTCACCGCACAGCACCCACAGACGGGGTCCGAATCCCGAGGCTGCCGCCGACGAACGCACGACGAAGCCCCGGACCACACAAGTCCGGGGCTTCGTTGTTGCAGCGAGCTCAGCTCACGTCAGCGCCACGTCAGCGCCTGACCTCGGCGTTGACGGGCCGCGGGATGAGGAACGACATCGCGAGCGCGACACCGATGATGACCGCTCCGGCCACGAGACCCGCGACATACCCGGCGGGTGATGCCGCATCGCCCGTCGTGAACGCATCCTTCGCCGCGTAGATGACCACGAAGCTGAGCCCCGCGCCGAGGTTGATGCCGCCCGTGTTGAGCCCGGGCAGCGACCCGGGGCTCTCCTTCGGTGACAGGACGACGCCGAGTCCGTTGAGCATGATGTTGCCGATGCCCGCATACGTGATGCCGACGGCGATCGACAGCAGCAACAGCACCAGGCGGATGTCGGTCTCGACGTTGAGGATGATGAGCCCGATCCCGACGACGGTTCCCGCGAGTCCGACGCGCAGCATCTGCAGGTAGCCGAACGTCGCCGCAAGTCGTCCGCTGATCGGCCCCATCAGAAGACCCGCGAGCGCGTACGGCATCAGGATCCACCACGACACCTCTTCAGCGCTCATCCCGAGCCCGACCGTCTGATCCTGGGCGAGGGCGGGGACGATGCCGTTCATCACGGCGAACACGCCGGTCAGAGTGAGGAGCGAGGTGGCGACGAGTGCCCACGTCGAGCGCTGTTTGAGTTGCTCGATCGCGACGAGCGGGGCAGCCACACGCGATTCGGTGCGCCAGAAACCCCAGAACGATGCGGCGCCCACGACGACGAGGACGATCACGAGCACCCAATCGGCGTCGGCTAGTCGACCCATCTCGTTGAGGGCGATGAGCAGGGCGCCCACCGACACGACGATGAGCGCGGTTCCCGCCCAATCCATCTTCGACGTCTGCGCGGCTTTCGATTCCGGAGCGAACACGAGCACGAGCACCGCTGCGATGCCGGCGACGACGGTCATCGTCCAGAAGATCGACTCGAATCCGTGGTTGGTCGCGAGGTACCCGCCTGCGAGGGCGTCGACACCCGCGATGCCGCCGTTGACAGCGGTGAGGACGCCGAGCAGCGTGCCGAACTTCCGCGGCTCCGTGACGACGGCGCGCAGCATGATGAGGCACAGCGGCACGACCGGGCCCGAAGCGCCCTGGATGATGCGGCCGATGAGCAGCATCGTCACGTTCGTCGCGAGAGCAGCGATGACGCAGCCGATCGCCATGAGGACGAGCATGCCGATGAGGACACGGCGACGGCCGATGAGGTCGCCGAGGCGCGGCAGGAAGAGGGTGAAGAGCGCGGCGGCGGTGAAGAACGCGGTCTGCGTCATCGCGATCTGCGAGCTCGTCGCGTCCAGTGCATGTTCAAGGGTGACGAGCGCGGGGCTCAGCATGCTTGCGTTCAGCTGGAAGGCGACACACGCGGACAGCAGTGCGGCCATGAGCGCGCCGACGCGGACCGCCGTGCGCGGAGGGGTGACGACGTCCGTCATGAACGGGCTCCCGTCGCTGCTACGCGCTGGGGTGAACGCGAGTCGGATTGGGGCATTGCTGTCTCCACTTCATCGTGACATGGGTCGGGTCCTCAGGACGCCGACCGGTGCCGTTCGGGGCGAGACGACCGTCGGGGGTCGAGCGTTGAAAACACGCTCGTTCGGGCCATTCTGCGTAAACGATTACCCACACCGTATCCTAGAGATCGCCGATGTGGCAATCAACGGGGACGGAGGCGCGGAGTGGCACGAGAGATCGTCCGTCTACAGGACGTCGCCGATGCAGCAGGCGTCTCCATCGCCACCGCCTCGCGCGCACTGACCGGCAAGAACCGTGTCTCGAAGGGCACGATCGCGCATGTCAAGCGCACTGCGGAGCGAATGGGCTACCAGGTCAACACGATCGGCCGCGCGCTCCGCGAGGGCACTGCCCGATCCGTCGGGCTCGTCGTGCCCGTCATCGGCAACCCCTTCTTCGGGCAGCTCGTGCAGTCCATCGAGGACGAACTGCAGAATCACGACCTCGAGCTCATCATCGCGGACTCGCACGGGCTCGTGGAACGGGAGTCCCGGCGGTTGCAGCTGCTCGTCGGCCGTCGCGTCGAGGGGCTGATCGTGGTCCCGTCCGATGCGGAGCACTCGGCCCAGGCGCTCGAGGATGCGTCGGCGACGACCCCGCTCGTTCAGCTCGACCGCCGCGTCGAGGGCATCAAGACCGACTTCATCGGCGTCGACAACGAACTCGCGATGGACCTCATCATCGACCACCTCGTCGAGCAGGGCGTCCGATCGGTCGCGCTCGTCGCCTCCGATGCGACCACCTCCGCAGGGCGGGAACGCCGGAGCGCCTTCGAGCGGGCGACGGCCCGGCGGGGCCTCGCGACGCAGGAGCACATCCTGGACGAGTTCACGCTCGAGTTCGGCAAGCAGGCGGCGCAGGTGCTCCTCGACAGGCCAGCGCTCCCCGACGCCGTCGTGGCAGGCGACGACCTCATCGCGATCGGCCTCGTGACCGCACTCAAACGGGCCGGCGTGATCGTGCCGCGCGACATCCTCGTGACCGGATTCGACGGGACGATGCTGTCGGAGATCGCGGATCCGCCGCTCACGACCGTGGTGCAGCCGTTCGCGGAACTCGCCCGCGAGGCGACGCGCGCGCTCGTCCGCCGATCGAGCGAACGCGACGCACCGACGATCTACAGCCGCATCGCTCCGGAACTGATCGTCCGGCAGTCCACGCAGCGCTGACCCCTCCTCAGCTCGCGCGGTGTCACAGATGGCTAGTCCGACCCCCGTGCACGAGCCATCTGCGACGCCTCGCGAGCCGGGAAGAAGGGGTCGTCAGGGGCGGGCGGCTACTTGAGCGTGGCGATCGCGGACTCGACGAGCGACCAGAACCTGGCCACGTCGAGCTGCAGCGCGACGTCGGCGTTGGGCTCGCGCTTGAGCATGTCGTGGAGGTCGACCGACGTCGCGCCGGACGTGTGCTCGCCCTTCGTCTCCACGTCGATGCGGGTGCGCTGCGTCGTCGCGACCGCGCGATCGATCGCCATCGCCACCGCCACCGGATCGTGGAGCGGGCCTTCCGGCATCCCCTCGACGGCGTCGTAGGACGCACAGAAGAACCGCAGCAGGTCAACGCCGAACGCACCCGTCTCGTTGCCGATCGCACCGATCCGCTCGATGACGTCGGTGGTGATGAGCGCCTGGTGGGTGATATTGAGGCCCACCATGGTGAACGGGATGCCGGAGCGCACGACGATGTCCGCCGCTTCCGGATCCGCCCACGCGTTGAACTCCGGGTAGGCACCGACGTTGCCGCGGCCCGTCGAGCCGCCCATCCAGATGATCTCCTTGATCGACGACCGCAGCTCGGGGTGGGCTGCGAGGAACATGGCGATGTTGGTGAGCGGGCCGGTCGGGATGAGGGTGACGGGTACGTCGGATGCGCGGAGCACGTCGGCGATGAGTTCGACGGCGGTGCGCGGGTCGACGGGCACGGTCGGCTCCGGGAGGACCGGGCCGCCGAGCGCGTTCTCGCCGTGGATCCAGGCGCCGGGGACCAGTTCGCGTTCGAGCGGTTTCGCTGCGCCGGCCGAGATCGGGACGCCTTCGATGCCGGCGACCGTGCAGGCGATGCGAGCGTTCATGGTCGTGTGCTCGAGATAGCCGTTGCCGCTGACCGTGGTGATCGCCTTGAGGTCGAGGTCGGGGTTTCCGGCGGCGAGCCAGATGGCGAACACGTCGTCGTGGCCGGGGTCGCAGTCGAGGATCACTGGGGTGGGCATGGGACACTCCTTCGTCTCAGGGCCCGGAGACGGGCTCCTTTGCGTAAACGATTGCATTAACTCCGCCCGCCGTCAAAACGCGTCCGCCCATCGTCGTCGAGTACTGCCGAGGTGAGGCTTCCGGTTGGTCCGGGCGCCCAAAAACTACCGGAAGCCTCACCTCGGCGGAATCACGGGGAGGGGCGAGGCAGACAGACAGACGGGGCAGGCAGGGGTCAGGCCGGGGTCGCGGGAGTCGCGTCGTCGTAGATCTGCACGAGACTCTGCAGGAAGCCCTCGACGACCGCGAGTTTGGCATCACCCATCGACGCGATGAGCTCCTCGACCCCCTCGATGAGCGGGGCCACCCGCCCGTGCGCCTCCTCTGCGGACTCCTCGGACGCGGTGACGACGAGCTTCCGCCCATCGGACGGATGCCGCTCACGCCGGATGTGCCCCGCGGACTCCAGTCGATTGAGGACGAGGGTCATCGCCGCGGTCGAGATCTCGAGGCGATGCGCGAGCTCGGTCGGGGTAGAGGGCCCGGAGGACAGGAGGTGATCCATGGCATCCAGTCCGGCGGCATCCACGTCGAGCTGCTGAGCGACGGCACGCTCGAACCGCTGCTGCCTGATCGTGAGCTGCTGGAGCCTCGCCCGAATGTCGCCCTCCTCGACGGGCCGACCGTCGCGGCGAGCGGCCGCACGATCGTCACGACTCACACGATCGTCACGACTCACACGATCGTCGCGACTCGCACGACCGTCACCATCCTCGTGTTCATGTCGAACCGCGCGCGCGGACCGGCCGACGCCATCGCTCGCACGCTCATTGCGATCGTCGGTCGGGTTGACAGGCATGTCCCCCATGGTAATACTCGAACTTGCTAATCTCATTGATAATCAACACTCACGATTACCGATGCGAGGCGTCGCCGAGGTCACACACGATCCGAAGCGAGCACCCATCTCCCCACGACCCCAGACGGAGCCCCATGACCACTCGCCGCGTCCTCATCTCCGGAGCCAGCATCGCCGGTCCCGCTCTCGCGTTCTGGCTGCATCGCGCGGGTATCGAGACCACGATCGTCGAGCGCGCACCTGAACTGCGCCGAGGTGGACAGAACGTCGACGTGCGCGGTGCCGGCCGAGAGGTCGCGCGGCGGATGGGGATCGAGGACGAGGTCAGAGCCGCGACGACAGGCGAAGCCGGCGTGCGGTTCGTCGACGCCCGCGACCGGGTGAAAGCCGCCTTCCCGGCCGGCACCTCCGACACGGCCGGTCCCACGGCGGAGGTCGAGATCCTCCGCGGCGACCTCGCCGGCATCATCGTCGAGGCCACGAAGGGCTCGACCGACTACGTGTTCGGCGACCGCATCACCGCCCTCCGGGAGACCCCGGCGAACGACCAGGGCGGTGGCTCCGTCACCGCGAGCTTCGACCACGGCGAAGACCGCACCGCCGATGTCGTCGTCGCGGCCGACGGCATCGGATCATCCACCCGTCGACTCGTCTTCGGCGGCGAACCCCGCATCCGCCAGCTCGGCATGTACACGGCGTACTTGACGATCCCGCGCGCCGAGACGGACAGCGCATGGGCCAGGTGGCACAACGCGACAGGCGGCCGGACGATGACGCTCCGCCCGGACAACGTGGGAACGACGCGCGCGACGTTCTCGTTCCTGTCCGAACCGCAGGGGTACGAGCGCCTCGACCCGGAGGCGCAGAAGGACGTCCTCCGCCGCAAGTTCGCCGATGTCGGTTGGGAGGCGCCGCGGATCCTGGCCGCGCTCGACGGTGAGACCGACATGTACTTCGAAGCGATCGGGCAGGTGCACGCGCCGCGGTGGACGCACGGCCGCGTCGCGCTGCTCGGCGATGCCGGCTACTGCGCATCGCCCATCAGCGGGATGGGGACGAGCCTCGCCCTCGTCGGCGCGTACGTGCTCGCGGGCGAGCTGGCGACCCATGCCGATCATCGCGATGCCTTCGCCGCCTACGAGCGCGTGATGCGGCCGTACGTCGAGAAGGCGCAGCAGCTGCCGCCGGGTGCCCCGCGACTCGCGAACCCGAAGTCGCGTGCGGGGATCGCACTCTTCAATGCCGCGTTGGCAGTCGCGGCGAATCCGGTCGTGTCGCGCATCGGTGGTCGTTTCTTCTCGCCGCCCGCCGATGAGGTGTCACTGCCGGACTACCCGGCGTTCGCGGCGCGCGCCTGAGGTTCGGTGCGTCTCGGCCGCGCGGGCGAGTTCCCCGTGTCCCGCTCCCCGCACGCCCGAGGCCCCCTGCGCCGAGGTGAGGCTTCCGGTTGTCCCGGGAGCCCGTGAGCAACCGGAAGCCTCACCTCGGCAGTTCCTACGCAGCGGCGGGCTCATGGGACAGAGTCGTTGGACGGCGTGAGCGCGGGTCCGAGCCGCGGTCGCGCCCCGGATACGACCCGGGCCGGCGGCGCAGCACCGCGTACGCGCGAGCGCATCGCGCTGACCCCACCCCGAGGTACGGCGAAACGGACAGACTTCACTCGGTTTCGGACATCCGTTTTCCGATGAACCGCGGAAAACCGCCAATGTGGGTCACTCGACCCACTTGTCCCCCACAAGGCGGGTTGTGTGGGACCGGGCCCCAGGCCACGATGGTCTCTGGGGAAGGCGGGGACCATGGTTGAGCGAGACGATTCACACGTCGTCGTCCGACCCCATTCGAAGACGTTCCGGAGCGCTGTCGTCAGCACGATCGTGCTCGTGGTACCCGTCTGGGCCGTCTCGTTCTGGCTCACCGGACCAGACTTCAGCGACGCGAAGATCTGGGTCGTGGTCGTCGGCTGCATCGGCCTCGCCGTGCTCGCCTGCATGGGCGTCCTGGCCGCACGCCGCAAGATCGTCGCCGGGAACGACGGGTTCACCGAACGTCGGTTCTTCGGACCGACGACCGTGATCCGCCGCCAGGACATCGGCCGCACGATCCTCTTCGAGTTGAGCGATCCCGGATCCTCGACGACCACCGCACAGCTGTTCGTATGCGATGCCAACGACCGCCCGCTCCTGCGGATGCGCAGCGATCTGTGGAGCCGCGACAGTATCGATGCGCTCGTCGCCGCCTACGACGGACCCATCGAACGGCCCAAACGTTCACTCACGATGACCGAGCTGCGCACGGAGCACCCCGGACTGCTCAACTGGGCCGAACGACGACTGCCGTTCACACGCCCCGAGATCCTCTGAGGCGACCCGCTCCAGTCGCCCGGGTCATCCAACCGGAACCGCCTAGAGTTCCTTCGCGTACCAGACCGGACCGTCGGGATCGCCGACGCGCGTGAAGCCCGTCCGCTCGTAGAAACGGTGCGCTCCCGTGTTCCGACGGTCGACGCCCAGGTGCACGCCGCGGACGCCGCGCTCGCGCAGCTCCTCGGTGAACCGTTCGATGAGCTGGCGGCCGAGCCCCTGTCCCTGCGTCACGGGCAGGAGGTCGATGTGCAGGTGCGCCGGGTACCGTTCGACGATGTCGGCTGGGGCGGATTCGAAGTCGGCTGCGGACGCGATGATGGACGCCTCCCGCTCGGAGACGGGTGGAGCGGAATCACCGTCGGCAGCAGGACCGGCATCGGCAGCTCCCGCTGCAGCGGACGCCGCATACTTGTCGGCCACGGTCGGCCACCACTCGGTACGGAACCACTCGGTGTAGGCCGCGCTATCTGCGGTACCCAGCACGTAGCCGATCGCGCCGTCTCCGTCGTCGACGAGGAGGACGAGGTCGGGATCGTGCACGAGATACGGGCCCGCGTAGATGTCCGGCAACAGGTCGTCATTGCGGAACAGGCCCGTCGCATCGGTACCGGAATCGCCCGTCTCCACACAGATGCGGTACACGTCGTCATGGTCTGTGGGGCGATACGCGCGGATCTCGGTCACTCCGCAAGCCTAGCCCCGCGGGTACGCTGGCCGAATGAGGTGGGCGCCGGGGAACATGCAGGAGTCGGTCGACCGATGGGGCCTCGTCCCGGACGGCGAACGGTTCTCCACCCGATCGAGCGAGCTGCTGCCCGTCCTCCACGACGGCCGGCCGGCGATGCTGAAGGTCGCCTTCGTCGAGGAGGAGGCGCTCGGCGGGTTCGTCTTGGCCGCGTGGGACGGCCATGGAGCGGCGCAGGTCTTCGAGGCCGACGAGCACGCCGTCGTCGTCGAGCGTGCCGTGAGCGGTCGCGACCTCGCAGCGTTGACCGCTGACGGACGGGACCTCGATGCCGTCGGCATCCTCTGCGACACCCTCGCGACCCTGCACGCAGGGTCCGCCGCGGCGCTCCGACGGTTGGACGAGCGCGTGGGCGGCGGGACAGGATCCGGCCACCACGTGAGCAGCGCGGCGCGGCCCGAGGAACCGACGGAACGGACGCTGCCCGCCCAACCGGTGCCACTGCGCACCTGGTTCCGCGACCTGGCGACACGAGCTGCGGCGCACCCCGACGATGACGGCGGGTTCTGGACGCGTGCCTGGGAGGCAGCCGACCGACGACTGTCCGCCACCTCGCACGAGGACATCGTGCTTCTCCACGGCGATCTACACCATAAGAACGTCCTCGAATTCGCGGCAGGCGATTGGCGTGCGATCGACCCGAAAGCGATCATCGGCCATCGCGCCTTCGATTACACGAACATCTTCTGCAACCCTGATGCGGCGACTGCGGCCGACCCCGAACTGTTCCTCGACCGCGTCGCGCTCGTGAGCGCACGCGCGCGAATCGACCGCGGCGAACTCCTCGAGTGGATCATCGCATGGAGCGGCCTGTCCGCGGCCTGGCACGTCACTGACGGACGAGCGGACCGCGCCGCGGAGATCATCGGCGGCGGGTCGCTCGCCGAGCTGGCGCTCGCGCGGGTGCGGAGGTAGGGCGCGTTTACTGACGTCTTCTCGTGCTGTACTACTTTTCCGCTGCGCGTTTACTGACGTCTTCTCGTGCTGTACTTCTTTCCCGCTGCGCGTTTACTTACGTCTTCTCGTGCTGTTCTTTTTTCCCGCTGCGCGTTTACTTACGTCTTCTCGTGCTGTTCTTTTTTCCCGCTGCGCGGCTCACTTACGTCTTCTCGTGCCGAAGATGCCCTCAACAACACCCGTCAGGATCGACTGCGTCGCCTTCGAGTTGAAGATCTCCTCGAGCGGACTCTTCGGCTGCTTCGCGGACGTGCGACGGGTCGTGCCCGCGGTCTTCCGCAGGAGCCTCTCGTACTCGGCATCGGCCTTCTTCTGCGCGGCCGCCTGCTGCTTGTCGGCCGCGGCCTGCTGCTTCGCGAGCTCCGCGGCGATCTTCTGCCGCTCGGCCTCGGCCTCAGCGACCGCCGTCGCCTGATTCGCGGCTTCGAGCTTGGCGGTGAGGATCTCCCTCGCGGATTCGCGATCAATCGGCGTCCCGTACTTCGCGAGGAGCGGCGATGACGCGACCGCGGCATCGATCGCGGCATCCGGCGACGGCGACATCAGCCCCTGCGGCGCCCGCAGACGCGTCCAGGCGACCGGCGACGGCGCACCCTTCTCGTTCATGACCGTCACGACCGCTTCACCGGTGCCGAGCGACTGCAGGACCTCACCGAGGTCGTAGCCGGACTTCGGATACGTGGAGACGGTTGCCTTGAGCGCCTTGGCATCGTCCGGGGTGAACGCGCGGAGGGCGTGCTGGACGCGCGAACCGAGCTGCGCGAGCACTTCGCTCGGCACATCCTTCGGCGTCTGCGTGACGAAGAAGATGCCGACGCCCTTCGATCGGATGAGCCGCACGGTCTGGGTGATCTGCGCGAGGAAGTCCTTCGACGCGTCCTTGAACAGCAGATGCGCCTCGTCGAAGAAGAAGACGAGCTTCGGCTTGTCGAGGTCGCCGACCTCGGGAAGCGTGTTGAAGAGGTCCGCGAGGAGCCACATCAGGAACGTCGAGTACAGCGCGGGCTTGTCCTGAACTCCGGGCACTTCGAGGAGGCTCACGATGCCGCGGCCCGATGGGTCCAGGCGGATGAACTCGGCCGTGTCGATCTCCGGTTCGCCGAAGAACACGTCGGCTCCTTGATCGGCGAAGGTGATGAGCTCCCGCAGGATCACGCCGACGGTCGCACTCGACAGTCCGCCGAGATCCTTGAGCTCCGCCTTACCCTCGTCGCTCGCGAGGAACGTGAGGACGGCGCGGAGGTCGCTCAGGTCGAGGAGCGGAAGTGCGGCCTTGTCGGCGTAGTGGAAGACGAGGCCGAGGCTCGACTCCTGCGTGTCGTTCAGGCCGAGGACCTTGCTCAGCAGGATCGGTCCGAAACCGGCGATCGTCGCGCGGATCGGCACACCCTTCCCGAGGCCGCCGAGCGCGAAGTACTCCGTCGGAGTCGCTGCTGGCGTCCAGTCCTGGCCGATCGCCTTCGTGCGCTCGAGGAGCTTCTCGTTGCCCTCACCGGGCGTGGCGATGCCGGAGAGGTCGCCCTTGATGTCCGCCGCGAACACAGGCACACCGTTCGCCGACAACTGCTCCACGAGCCCCTGCAGCGTGCGGGTCTTGCCCGTGCCGGTCGCGCCGGCGACGAGGCCGTGGCGGTTCATCATGCCGAGCGGGATGCGGATCTGCACGCCCGGCAGCGGGTCCGTGTTCATGAGGGCGCCCATCTCGAGCGCTGGGCCCTTCACGACGTAGCCGTCCCGGATCTTGAGGACGTCGTCGAGGCCGAGCGGTCCCGCGCCGATCGTGGCGGCGGTGAGCGTCTCGTCCGTGGCGGGCGCGGCGGCTGCTTGGGTGCCCGCAGTGTCTGGGCCTGCTGGGGTGTCGGCGGTTGGGGCCGTACCCGAGTCGGGAGCTCCGGTTGGCGCAGCGGCAGGCGCTGAGACCGTGGGTTCGCTCGCCGTGACAGCGGGGGTCTCGGTCTGGACCGCGGCCGGTTCAGCGGCACCAGTCGAAGCCTCGGGACCGGCAGCATCGTCTGCGGGTGCTGCGGGCATCGACTCATCGCTCGCTCCGGCATCGGCACCGCTCACATCGGCACCGCTCACATCGGCACCGGCACTCGACGAATCTGCCGTTCCGGCGCTTGCGACGGCGGCCGCGGCCTTCACCCTCGCTGCGGCGAGCGCCGCCTGCGCCTCAGCTGCTTCGAGCTCGGCCTGTGCGTGCGCGGCGGCGGCCTGCAGTGCCGCGATGTCGGGAGTCTCCGGTGGCGTCATGCCCAGAGCCTACCCGCCCCTCCCCCGGCTCGCGAGGGGTCGCAAAGTGCGGGTCGGATGCCGGCGGTACCCGCACTTTGCGACCCCTCGGCAGAGGCGAGTTGGGGATGGGGCGCGGGCTAGCGGGTGCGCTCGTCGAGGTGCCACGGCTGGTCGTATCCGCCCTCGGCCGCGGAAGCCGCCATGAGCGTGAGGAACGGGACGGCGTCGAACGCCTCCGCACCGAGCACGCCACGACCGGACCACTGACCGGTCGACAGGAGCTCCAACGCGATGACCGGGTTCAACGCCGTCTGCCACACGACGCACTGCGCCTCGTACTCGCGCATCGTCCACTCGTTGTCGCTCACGTGGTAGAGGTACACCTCGCGCGGTTCGCCGTCGCGACCCTTGCCGGTGACCCACACCCCGGCGCACGTCTTGCCGGTCATGCGCGGACCGATCGAGGCGGGATCCGGGAGCGATGCCGCCACCACATCCCGCGGCGCGACCTCCACCGGACCGTTCGCCGAACGCACCCGGACGGGCGACGTCGAGTCGAGCCCCAACTGGTGCAGGGTGCGGAGGATGCCGATGAACTCCTCCCCCAGCCCGTACTTGAACGTCACGCGTTTCGCGTCGATCCAGCGCGGCATCAACAGCACTTCCTCGTGCTCGACGTTGACGCACTCGACGTCGCCGATGCCCTCCGGGAACGTGAACACCTCCGGCTCGCTGAACGGCGGGGTCGTGAACCAGCCGGTGTCCTCCTCCCAGACGACGGGCGGGTTCAGGCACTCTTCGATCGTCGTCCAGATGCTGAACGACGGCGCGAAGATCTCATTGCCCTCGTCATCGCGCACCACGAGGTTCGCTCCGTCGCGCACCCCGAGCTCGTCGATCTCCGAGAAGAGGTGGTCGGCGGCGTACCGGGCGAAGACGTCGGACATGCCGGGCTCCACACCCATGCCGACGAGCGCGAGCCGCCCGGCCGCCTCCCAATCGCCCGCCTGCGCGAATTGGTCGTCGCCGAGCTTCACCCCCGTCTGCGCGTGCGGATCGGTGGGATGCGGCTCCGACAGGCTCATCGCCATGTCGAGGTAGTCGGCCCCTGCGGCGAGCGCGCCCGCGAAGACGGTCGGCACGAACTTCGGCTCGACCGCGTTCATCACGTGCGTCACCTCGTGCTCGCGGGCGAGGGCACTGACGCTGTCGGGATCCGATGCGTCGACCTGCGCTGCGACGAACCGAGCGGCGACATCGGCACCGTGCTTGCCCGCGATCCAGGCGATCGTGCGCTCCGCCCGCGACCGGTCGTAGTCGCTCACGACGATGCGTTCGTAGAAGGTGCGGCGGGCGGCGATCTTGGCGATGGCGTCTCCGACGCCCCCGGCGCCGACGAGGAGGATTCTCATGGCGTCACGCTACCGCTGCGGTCCCGGCCGCGCCAGGATTCCGACGAACTGTCCCGCGGCGTCCATCGCCCCAGGAAGACCCCGCCCCTCCCCCGGTGTGTCCCGGCGTGCGCGCGTGTTCACAACTCAGGACGGGTGCGGCGTGTCGTACGCGGCGCGCCGATGAGGCAGCGCGACACGCCGCCACGCTCCTGAGTTGTGAACACACCACGCAGGAGTCGGGAGGGGCCGGGCGGCCGGCCACAGCTCAGGAAGCGACCGCAGCGGGCCTGGGCCTTCGAGGTCGCGGCTCCCTCGAGAGGCGCAACAGCAACGGCGCGGCGAGGATGAGTGCGATGCCGATGCCGAGCAGCAGGCCGCCGATCGTGTCGCTCAGCCAGTGCGCGCCGAGGTAGGTGCGCGACAGCATCATGAGCAGCGTGTACGCGAGGCCGGCGGCCCACACCCAGATGCGCGGGAAGATGATGCCGAGCGCCACCGCCATCGTCGCCGCGTTCGCGCTGTGCCCGGAGGGGAACGAGCCGAAATCGGCGTTGACCAGGATGTCCTCCGGCCGCGATCGACCCACGATGTTCTTCAGCAATTGGACGACGCCGGCACTCGCCGCAGAGGCGAGGGCGAAGTACAGCGCTGCCCACGGCCTTCGGAGGATCAGGAGCAGCGCGATGAACGCCAGCGGGACCACGAAGATCGCGATGATGCCGCCGCCCAGCACGTTCATGAAGAACGCGGCCTGTTCGAGCACGGGCCCACGGGCCTCGAGCATCTCCGACATCCACTCCTCGTCGAAGCCGAACGGCGAGTTCGGTCCGCGCATGTAGATGAGGAGTCCGAGGAGGAGGACGAGGACGACCGCCGTCAGTCCGCTGTAGAGCGGCCACCGGCGCGAGATGCGTGAGGCGACGACCGGGTCAGGATGGACCTCGTCACCGGCCCCCGCCGCCCTCGGTTCGAGCGGCTGGCCTTCGTTCGATTCGGTCCCCGTCATCTGCCCATCATGCCGTGTTCACCCTGAAGACACCCCGGGTGGCGCGGCCGATGGTCATCGGATATGCGCGGCGC
This sequence comes from Plantibacter lichenum, assembly GCF_050587525.1. Classification (NCBI taxonomy): domain Bacteria; kingdom Bacillati; phylum Actinomycetota; class Actinomycetes; order Micrococcales; family Microbacteriaceae; genus Plantibacter; species Plantibacter lichenum. The sequence continues at coordinate 151,089 of NZ_JBOBFT010000006.1, forward strand.
GCCGCTCCGCCGGGCCGGGCCCCGCAACCGATCCGCACGGCACCCGTTCGATAATGGGGTGTGCCCCTCGCAGACGACTCCCGATGCCCGTGCCTCAGCGGGGAGACCTACGGCGCCTGCTGCGGGCGATTCCACCGGGGCGATGCGGTCGCGCCGACCGCGGAACGGCTCATGCGTTCGCGCTACTCGGCCTTCGCGGTGGGCGACGCGGACTATTTGCTGGCCTCGTGGCATCGGTCGACCCGCCCGCGGACCATGGATCTCGACCCGTCGATCCGCTGGTTCCGTCTGGACATCCTGTCGACGTCGCGCGGCGGCATGCTCGACACGGAGGGCGTCGTGGAGTTCGAGGCGAGGTATCGCGATGCCGACGGCGCCGGCGCCCAGCATGAAACGAGTCGTTTCGTGAAGGAGCACGGCGCCTGGTTCTACGTCGACGCGCTGTAAAGGCGGACGCCACTCCGTTCGGTGCGCAGTCGTGGTGGGTCGTCGTCACCGACACCCGCCACAACTGCGCACCGAATCACACGCGAGCAGCCGAGCAGGAAGGTTACCCCGCGAGCGCGGGCACCCGCTTCGGCTGCACGATGAACCACAGCGCGCAGACCGACACGAGCGCGGTCGCCGCCATCACGGAACCCATCGGGATGGCCGTGCCGATGCCGAGCACACCGACGATCGGCGAGATGATTCCCGCGAGCCCGAAGTTGAGCGCACCGAGGAGCGACGCAGCCGTACCGGCCTCATGCCCGTGGTTGACGAGCGCGAGCACCTGTACCGCCGGGAAGCCGAACCCGGCAGCCATGATGAAGAAGAACAGCGGCACGAGGACGCCCATCAGCCCAACGTCCGCCATGGTCAGCACCACGATCGTGAGCGCCGCGACGAGCTGAACGAGGGTGGTGACCGCGAGGATCCACTGCGGGCCGTACCAACGCATGAGCCGCGACGACACCTGCACACCGATCACGATGCCGATCGAGTTGACGGCGAACAGCAGGCCGTACTCCTGCGCATCGAAGTTGTACACCTCTTGGAAGAGGAACGACGAGGACGAGAGGTACGCGAAGAGGCCGGAGAAGCTCATCCCGCCGATGATGGCGACGCCGACGAAGACACGGTCGCTGAACACCGATCGATAGCGGTCGCGCGCCGTGCTGTGGCCGGCGTCCTGACGACGCGCCGGCGGCAGCGTCTCGACGATCCAGAGCGACACCGCGACGACGACGAAGAGGCCGTAGATCGCGAGGAAGACGAACAGTCCGCGCCAGTCGATGAACTGCAGCAGCTGCGAGCCGATGACGGGAGCGAGGATCGGCGCGAGGCCGTTGACGAGCGCGAGACGCGAGAGCATCCGGACGAGCGGCTTCCCGCCGAACAGGTCGCGGACCATCGCCATCGCAACGACACCACCGGCGGCGGCACCGGCGCCCTGGAGGACGCGGAAGACGGCGAGCCAGGCGATGTCCGGAGCGAACGCGGCACCGACGGACGCGGCGATGTGCACACTCGTCGCGAGGATGAGCGGCAGGCGGCGACCGACCTTGTCGCTCCACGGCCCCATGAACAACTGGCCGACCGCGAACCCGATGGTCGTGCCGGTGAGGGTCAGCTGGATGAGGCTCGCCGGCACGTCGAGCTCCTGTTGGAGGACGGGGAATGCCGGGAGGTAGAGATCGATCGTGAACGGCCCGAGCGCGGTGAGCGCCCCGAGCACGAGGATGTAGACGAGTCTCTGGCGGCCGGAGAGCGAGTCTCCGGGGTGGACGACGGTGATGCCGGCGGTGGTCAAGTGTTCTGTTCCTAGCGAGCGAGGGTGATCGATGGTCGCCGCTGGGGCGCATCGAACACCGCTGGCCTGTTGCGCCGTGGAGTCCGATCGAGCCGTGCGTCGTCGCGGCCCCGGCGGATGTCGTCCGTCGCCGTGCCGGTCAGATCGTCACTCTGACTCGAATCGATTCGATGCGGACAACCAACCGTATCAGCCCGTCGCCGGTCTGCAACCGTTTTGCCACCCATCGTCAGGTCCCTCTTCCCAGCCGCCGAGGGGTCGCAAAGTGCGGGTGCTGCCCGCTTGCACCCGCACGTTGTGACCCCTCGCGAGCTCGGAGCAGGTGGGACGGTTAGAAGCCCTGGGCGAGACGGTAGTAGGCGTTGTTCCAGCGCAACTCGCGCTGGAAGGCTGGGAGCGTCGTCGACTCGTCGATGACCACGAGCTCGATGCCGGCGATCTCCGCGAAGTCGGCGAACACCTCGATCCCCACCGCCGTCGACATGACCGTGTGATGCGCGGCGCCCGCCGTGAGCCACGCGGCTGCGGACGTCGCGAAGTCCGGCTGCGGGCGCCAGACGGCGCGCCCGACGGGCAGCTTCGGGAGGGCTTCGAGCGGCTCGACGACGTCCACGACGTTCGCGACGATGCGGAAGCGGTCGCGCATGTCGCTCATCGCGACGACGACGGCCGGACCGGGATCGGCCGTGAAGACGAGCCGGACCGGGTCCTCCCTGCCGCCGATGCCGAGCGGATGCACCTCGAGCGTCGGACGAGCGGCCGTGAGGGATGGGGAGACCTCGAGCATGTGGGCGCCGAGGATGAGCTCGTTGCCGGGCTCCAAGTGGTAGGTGTAGTCCTCCATGAGCGACGCGCCACCAGGCAGGCCGGCGCCCATGACCGATGCGGCGCGCACGAGGATCGCCGTCTTCCAGTCGCCCTCCGCACCGAAACCGTAGCCATCCGCCATGAGTCGTTGCACGGCGAGGCCCGGGAGTTGTCGGAGCGCCCCGAGATCCTCGAAACTCGTGGTGAAGGCTCCGAAACCGCCCTGCTCCAGGAACGAGCGCAGGCCGAGTTCGATTCCGGCGCCGTTCCGCAACGAGTCGTGCCGATCAGCTCCCGACCGCAGTTCCGGAGCGACGTCGTACAGCGCCTCGTACTCGGCGACGAGCGCATCGATCGCCGTCTCGTCGACGGCGGCGACGGCATCGGCCAGCTCGTTCACCCCCCAGGTGTTGACCTGCACGCCGAAGCGCAGCTCCGCCTCCGTCTTGTCGCCTTCCGTGACGGCGACGAAACGCATGTTGTCGCCGAAGCGGGCGAGTTGCAACTCGTGGGTCGCCGCCCATCCGGCCGCCGCCCGCTGCCAGGTGCCGACCGCTCGCTGCACCCGCGCGTCGGACACGTGCCCGACGACGGTCTTCCGGGAGATGCCGAGCCGCGTCTGGATGTACCCGAACTCGCGGTCACCGTGAGCTGCCTGGTTGAGGTTCATGAAGTCGAAGTCGATCTCGCTCCACGGCAGATCGACGTTCGCCTGCGTGTGCAGGTGGAGGAGCGGTTTGCGCAGCGCGTCGAGACCCGCGATCCACATCTTGGCCGGAGAGAAGGTGTGCATCCAGACGACGAGACCGACGACCCGGTCATCCGCGTTGGCGTCGAGGGCTGCGCGACGGATCGCTTCCGGCTCGGTGAGGACGGGCTTCCACACGATGCGGACCGGCACGTCGGGAGCGCCGTCCAGCTCGGCGGCGATCTGCTGCGACTGCTCCGCCACCTGCCGCAGCGTCTCCTCGCCGTAGAGGGTCTGACTGCCGGTGAGGAACCAGACCTCGTAGCCGTCGAGCGTCGTGGTGGGTTTCGTCATCTGCTTCTGCTTTCGGGCGGGAGTGGTTCGGAGAGGGGCGCGGCGGATGCAGGCGGTACTGCGTGCGGAGTCTGACCGTAGACATGCTGGTAGCGGTCGAAGAGCGCGTCGATGGCCTCGGCAGGCAGAGGGGTCGGCTCACCGAGCTGGCGGGAGATGTGCACGGTGCGCGCGACGTCCTCGACCATGACGGCGGCCTTCACGGCGTCGCGCGCGTCCGTGCCGATCGTGAACGGTCCGTGGTTCCGCATGAGTACCGCTCGCGACCGATGTCCGGTGAGCGTCTCGACGATGCCGCGCCCGATCGACTCGTCGCCGATGATCGCGAACGGGCCGACGGGGATCTCGCCGCCGAACTCGTCGGCGGCTGCCGTGATAACGCAGGGGATCGGTTCTCCGCGGGCCGCCCACGCCACGGCGTAGGTCGAGTGCGTGTGGACGACGCCTCCCACTTCCGGCATATGCCGATAGACGTATGCATGTGCCGCGGTGTCGCTCGACGGCGATCGGTCGGCCCCCGGGGTGCCGTCGATGACGTTCCCGTCGAGGCCGCAGACGATCATGTTCTCCGGCGCCAAGTCGTCGTAGCTGACACCAGACGGCTTGATGACGAAGAGGTCCGCCCCCGGCACACGACCCGACACGTTCCCGCCCGTCCACTGGACGAGCCCATAGCGTGTGAGCTCACCGTGGAGTCGGGCGACATCGGCCCGGACCCTGGCGATCGCGACCTCGACCTCCGCGGCGAAGGTGCTCATGCGCCTGCCTCTCGTCGGAGCTGCTTGAGCCGGTGCATCACGCCGCGACCGCCGCGACCGAAGGTGTCGTGCAGGATCGTGTACTCGCGGTACAGCAGGTCGTACGCGTCGGATGCGAGCGCGTCCGGGACGTAGACGGCGCGATGGACGGAGCCCATCGCATCGCCCGCCGTCGGCACGTCCGGATACGCACCTGCCGCCACCGCTGCGTGGATCGCCGACCCGAGGGCCGGCCCCTGAGCGCTCCCGATGATCGAGATGGGCATCCGCAGCACGTCCGCATAGACCTGCATGAGGAACGGGTTCCGCTGCAGACCGCCCGCGACGATGAACTCGGTGACCGGGACGCCCGACGCCGCGAAGGTCTCGACGATCGTACGTGTCCCGAAGGCGGTCGCCTCGAACAGCGCCCGGTAGACCTCTTCCGTTCGGGTCGTGAGCGTGAGGCCGAGGACGAGCCCTGTGAGTTCATGGTCGACGAGTACGGAGCGGTTGCCGGAGTGCCAGTCGAGGGCGAGGAGGCCGTGAGCGCCGACGGGTTGGTCGGCGATGAGAGACGTGAGGTACTCGTGGATCCCGATGCCGAGCCGCGCGGCCTCGTCCGTGTACCGCGCGGGCACCTGGTTCTCGACGTACCAGGCGAAGATGTCGCCGACCCCGGACTGGCCGGCCTCGTACCCGTACAGGCCGTCGATGATGCCGCCGTCCACGACACCGCACATCCCGGGCACCTCCGCGAGCACGTCGCCGTTCATGACGTGGCACGTCGAAGTGCCCATGATCGCGACCATCTGGCCGGGGTGCACGGCCTGGGCGGCGGGTGCGGCGACGTGCGCATCGACGTTGCCCACTGCGACGGCGATGCCCTCCGGCAGTCCCGTCCACGCCGCGGCGCGCGCGCTCAAAGCGCCGGCAGCAGCACCGAGTCGGCCGATCTCGTGCGCCACCTTGCCATCCGCGAAGTCGGCGAAGTCCGGGTTGAGCGAGCCGAGGAAGGACCGGCTCGGATACGCGCCGTCCTGGTACACGCCCTTGTACCCGGCCGAGCAGGCGTTCCGCACGTAACGGTCGGTGAGCTGCCAGACGATCCAGTCCGCCGCTTCCACCCAGTGGTCCATCCGCTCGTAGAGCTCCGGGTCCTCCTCGAGGAGTTGCAGGCCCTTCGCGAACTCCCACTCGCTCGAGATGAGCCCGCCGTACCGAGGCAGCCACGACTCCGCCCGTTCGGCGGCGAGGGCGTTGATGCGATCGGCCTGTCTCTGCGCGGCGTGGTGCTTCCAGAGCTTCACGTAGGCGTGGGGCCGATCCGCGTACGCCGGGATCTCGTTCAGCGGTGTGCCGTCCGCGAGCACGGGGATCATCGTGCACGCCGTGAAATCGGTGCCGATGCCGATGACCGCGGTCGGGTCGATCCCCGCGGCACGGACCGCGGCCGGGACCGCAGTACGGAGCACCTCGACGTAATCGGCCGGGACCTGCAGTGCCCAGTCCGGGGGCAGCTTCGCGTCGGCGCCTGCACCGGGAACGGTGAGCGCGGTGTCCATGACTCCGTGTGCGTAGTCGTGGACCGCCGAGCCGAGTTCTGCGCCGTCCGAGACCCGGACGACGAGCGCACGGCCGGAGAGCGTGCCGAAGTCGACGCCGATCACGTATCGGTCGGTGACCGCGGGCGCGACTGAGCCAGCGATGGGTTCGGAGTGGTCGGTCACGGGTGCTGCTCCTCGGGAGGTCTGCTGGGAACGAGTGGTCTGGCGGCTGGGCGCGGGCGGGTCCGGCGATCCGGCGCGGACAGGCGCGGGAGGCGGGTGCCCCTCACGCGCACCCGCCCATCGCCCGGACGATGTCGCCGGGGGTGGGACGTGCATCGGGAGCCGTCGGCTGGTCGTGCGTGGTCCCGACGACTCGACCTGCTCTGACGGCGAGGACGCGGTCGCTGCACGCCGCGAGCACCGCTGGATCGGCGCTCGCCACGACGACGGCCTGGCCGCCGGCCGCGAGTGAGGCGATGGCGTCGAGCCTCGCCGCGCGCTCCGCCTCACCGATGTCGCCGGCGACGCCCGCACCGGTTGCGAGGCCGCCGCCGAGCGGCTCCCCCAGGACCACGACCCGCATCGGGCCGTCGAGCATCGACCGGAGCGTGTCCGTGAACTGCGCGGCCGACGGGCCCTGATGCGCACCGGGGATGACGGACACGAGTCCGGTCGGCACGGTCGTCGCGGGGTAGGCGCGATGCCGATCGGCAACGCCCATCGCGATCATCCTGATGAGCGATTCCGAGGACACGCTCGACGGGACGCCGCCGATGAAGGACAGGTCGAAGCGGATGGGGTGCTCCGTCGTGAAGACGAGACCGGCGGCGCGTGCGCGATCCATGGTGGAGACATCGACCGGATCCCCGTCGATGAGCACGGTCCCGGTGACCGCCGAACCGTACGAGGCACCGAAGAAGCTGGTCGCGGCCTCCATCGCTCCGCCGTCGAGCGGGCCGAAGAGACCGAGCACTTCGCCGGGTGCACAGTCGAAGGAGAGGCCGTCGACGACCGTGAGGGATTCATCGGCCGGGTGGTGCACCCGCCAGCCGCGGACGGAGAAGACGGACGATGCGATGCCACGAGCAACCGATGACGTCGTGGCTCCAGCACCCCACGCGTCGGGCCGAGCAGTCCGGGCGAGCTGATCGGCCCGCGCGGCCAGTCGTTCGAGCACGGCTGCTTCGGCAGACGCCTCATTCGCGTCGAGATCGCGTCCATCACCGACATCGCGGAGGTCGATCTCGGGCCCGTCTGCGCCGAGTACGGTCGCCCGGTCCGCATACGCCGCGAGTCCGGTCACCGTTCCCGTGGCGACGACGATCGCGGGCCCCGAGCGGGCGACGGCGACGAGGGCACTGTGCCAACGGCGCGATTCCGCATCGCTCAACGCGAGCCCGACATCGTCCACGAGGACCACGGTCGGCGATCCCAGCACAGCCCGGGCGAGCTCGACGAGCCGTCGTCCGAGGCGGTCCAAGGCCGTGGCGGGCGCGGCGGCGTCGAGCTCCAACCCGACGAGGTCGAGGGCTGAGCGCACCCGGACGGCGTCGGGCACGCGCGACTCGACGCCACGGCCGCTTCGCAGCAGACCGCCGAACATCTGCAACAGCGACCGTGCCGGCCGCTCCACCCCGAGCAGCACGTTTTCCCCGACCGACTGGTACGGACTGATGCCGGACCCGCTCGAGACGAAGCCGATGCCTGCCACCTTCGCGGCGGACCGCGACCCCGGACGATGCACGGTCGCCCCCAGCAGCACGCTCCCCCCGACCAGCTTCGCACCAGCCCCGGCGCCGGCGACCGAGCCGGCGAGCGCACCGACGAACGCGGACGCATCGACCCCACCGACGAGCGCTCGCACCTCTCCCGCGGCGACGCGGAAGCCGGCCACGGACGCGACGCATCGTCGTGCGAGGTACACGTCGACCGCCTCGATCGTGAGCGCCGGTGCTCGTTCGTCCGTCATGTTGTGGCTGCCCATCGGGTTCGGGGTCGGGAGATCAGCGTTCAGCGGCTCAGAGGGCACAGGCGAAGGTTCGCGAACCGAGCCCACGGCCCGGCCGTCAGCGTCCGCCGCTCCGGCGCTTGTTGTACACGTCGAACGCGACGGCGAGGAGGAGCACGAGCCCCTTCACGGCCTGCTGCCATTCGATGCCGAGGCCAATGATCGACATGCCGTTGTTGAGGACGCCGATGATGAGACCACCGATGATCGCACCGCCGATCGTGCCGACGCCGCCCTGAACCGCCGCACCGCCGATGAACGCGGCGGAAATCGCTTCAAGTTCGAACCCGTCACCCGCCTTCGGGCCTGCGAGGTTCAGTCGTGCGGTGAAGATCAGACCGGCGAGCGCCGCGAGGAATCCCATGTTGACGAAGAGGAGGAAGTCGACCCGGCGCGTCTTGATGCCGGACAGTTCTGCCGCATGGCGGTTGCCGCCGATCGCGTAGATGTGACGGCCGAAGACCGAACGGTTCATCACGATGCCGTAGACGAGCACGAGGACGGCGAGCACGATGAGAGTCACCGGGATGCCCTTGTACGCGGCGAGCGCGTAGACGAAGAAGCCGATGGCGGCGACGATGAGGACGAGCTTCGCGACGAACCAGGCGAACGGTTCCACTTCCTGCCCGTACTTCTGGCGGCCGACGCGCATCCGCACCTGTTGGACCACGAGCGCCACGACCGCGAGGGCACCGACGCCGAGCGTGAGCGGATCGATCGGGAAGTCGCCGAACACGCCGCCGAGGAATCCGTTGCCGAGCGCACGGTACTCACCGGGGAAGGAACCGATGTTCGCGTTGCCGAGGACCACGAGCGCGAGGCCGCGGAAGATGAGCATGCCGGCGAGCGTCACGATGAACGCCGGAATGCCGACGTACGCGATCCAGAATCCCTGCCACACGCCGACGAGCGCGCCGATCGCGAGCGACAGCACGATCGCCAACCACCACGGGAACTGCAGTTGCACCGCGAAGACGCCCGACACCGCGCCGACGAACGCCGCCACGGAACCGACCGAGAGATCGATGTGCCCCGCGATGATCACCATCACCATACCGATCGCGAGGACGAGGATGTACCCGTTCTGCACGATCAGGTTCGAGATGTTCTGCGGGCGCAGGAGGATGCCGTCGGTGATGATCGCGAAGAACACGACCACGAGGATGAGGGCGATGAAGATGCCGTTCTTCCCGAGGTCGCTCAGCATGTGCGTGAGGCGGCTCGTGAACCGATTCTGCACGGGGTTGATGAGGCTGCCGGCGGCGGCGGACTCGGTCGGTTTCGTGTCCAGGTCTGACATGTCGTGGGTTCCTTGTCGATCCGTTGGCGACCGCGCTAGCGCGGCTTCTCCATGGTCATGAGCGTGAGCAGGGCCTCAGGGTGAGCCTCCGCGATGGGCAGTTCGCCCGTGATACGACCCTCGCTGAGCGCGTAGATGCGGTCGCAGATCCCGATGAGCTCCGGCAGTTCCGAGGAGATGACGATGACGCCCTTCCCCTCCGCCGCCAGTCGATTGATGATCGTGTAGATCTCGTACTTCGCGCCGACGTCGATGCCGCGGGTCGGTTCGTCGAGGATCAGGACGTCCGGATCCGAGTAGATCCACTTGGACAGGACGACCTTCTGCTGGTTGCCGCCCGAGAGCTTGCCGGTCTTCACGAGCACGTTCGGTGCCTTGATGTTCATGCTCTTCCGGTAGCCCTCGGCGACGCGGTACTCCTCGTTGTCGTTGACGAGGCCCGCCGTCTCGAGTTTCGTGAGCGACGCCATCGAGATGTTCCGCTTGATGTCCTCGATGAGGTTGAGGCCGTAGTACTTGCGGTCCTCGGTCGCGTAGGCGAGGCCGTTCGCAATCGCCTCGGAGACGGAACGCGTCTTGATCTCGACTCCGCGCTTGAACACCCGACCGCTGATCCGGCTCCCGTAGGACTGGCCGAAGAGGCTCATCGCGAACTCGGTCCGACCGGCGCCCATGAGGCCCGCGATGCCGACGATCTCGCCGGCCTTCACGTTGAGGTTGACGGCGTCCACCATGACCCGCGATGGGTCCTGGGGGTGATGCGCCGTCCAGTCCTCGACTCGCAGGATCTCCTCACCGATGTTCGGTGTATGGTCTGGGTATCGGTGCTCGAGGTCCCGCCCCACCATGTCCTTGATGATGCGTTCCTCGGTCACGTCGGTCTTCACGATCGTCTCGATCGTTTTGCCGTCGCGGATGACCGTGACCGTGTCCGCGACCTTCTTGATCTCGTTGAGCTTGTGGCTGATGATGATCGATGTGATGCCCTGCTCCTTGAGGTGCAGCATCAGGTCGAGCAGGTGATCGGAGTCCTCGTCGTTGAGCGCGGCCGTCGGCTCGTCGAGGATGAGGAGCTTCACCCGCTTCGACAGGGCCTTCGCGATCTCGACGAGCTGCTGCTTGCCGACGCCCAGTTCGAGGATCTTCGTCGTCGGGTTCTCCCGCAGGCCGACCCGCGCGAGGAGCGCCGCGGCCTCACGATTCGTGCGGTTCCAGTCGATGAGCCCGAGTCCGTTCTTCAGCTCGTTGCCGAGGAAGATGTTCTCCGCGATCGAGAGGTACGGGCTGAGCGCGAGCTCCTGGTGGATGATCACGATGCCCTTGGCCTCGGAATCGCGGATGTCCTTGAACTGGACGATCTCGTCCTCGAAGACGATGTCGCCGTCGTAGCTCCCGTGCGGGTACACGCCGCTCAACACCTTCATGAGCGTCGACTTGCCGGCGCCGTTCTCCCCGCAGATCGCGTGGATCGTGCCGCGCCTGACGTCGAGCGTGACGCTCGACAGCGCTTTGACCCCGGGGAAGGTCTTCGTGATGTCGCGCATGGCCAGAATGTTGGTCGTTTCCCCTGACACCGTGGTCTCCTTCGACGTGATGGTGGCCCTTCGACAGGCTCAGGGACCGACGATCCGGTCCCTGAGCCAATCGGAGGGGTGTTCCGAACGGTGCTACTTCGCCTTGACCTCGTCAGCGGTCCAGTAGCCGGAGTCCACGAGGACCTCCTGGATGTTGTCCTTCACCACGATCTGCGATTCGAGCAGGTAGGACGGGACGACCTTCTTGCCGTTGTCGTAGTCCTTCGTGTTGTTGACCTCCGGCTTGTCGCCACCGAGGACCGCCATCGCCATCTTCACCGCTTCTGCGGCGAGCTTGCGCGTGTCCTTGAAGATGGTCGCGTACTGCTCACCCGAGTTGATCGCCTTGACCGAGTCGAGCTCCGCGTCCTGGCCCGAGATGATCGGCCAGGCGTCGCCGACCTTGTATCCCGCATCCGTGAGTGCCGAGATGATGCCGCGCGAGATGCCGTCGTACGGCGACAGGACGCCGTTGACCTTGGATCCGTCCGAGTACGTCGACGTGAGGATGTTCTCCATGCGCTTCTGCGCGGTCTCACCGTCCCAGCGGAGTGTCGCCGCCTGCTGGAAGTCGGTCTGACCGCTCTTCACCACGAGGGTGCCCTTGTCGATGAACGGCTTGAGCGTGTCCTGCGCGCCGTCCCAGAAGAACGTGGCGTTGTTGTCGTCCGGCGAGCCGGCGAACATCTCGACGTTGAACGGACCGGCGGGCGCGCCATCGGTCGGCGTTCCGTCGAGTCCGACGAGGCCGAGGCCGTTGAGGAGCGAATTGGCCTGCTGCACGCCGACCTTGTAGTTGTCGAAGGACGCGTAGTAGTCGACGTTCTCGGTGTCGCGGATGAGACGGTCGTAGGCGATGACGGGGATGTCCTGGTCGGCCGCCTCCTGCAGCACGCTCGTGAGCGTGGTGCCGTCGATCGAAGCGATGATGAGCACGGACGCGCCCTTGGTGATCATGTTCTCGAGCTGCGAGACCTGCGTCGGGATGTCGTCCTCCGCGTACTGCAGGTCGACCTTGAAGCCCTCCTTCTCGAGCTGTTCCTTGACGGCCTTGCCGTCTTGGATCCAGCGCTCGGAGCTCTTGGTGGGCATCGCCACTCCGACGAGCTTGCCGTCGCCGGAACCGGAGCCGCTGCCGCCGGCCGAGTCGCCGCTCGAACAGGCCGCGAGCGACACCATCATCGCGCCGGCCGCCAGTGTGGCGAGAACCATCCTCTTCTTCACTGTGTTTCCTTCCCTCAGGGGTCGCATGGACATCGTTGTCGTGTGCAGGATCCGACGGCCCCTCCGCGTCCATGACGGCGGGGCATTCGCCGGCCCGGTTCAGATCCGGGCGGCGGGTGTGCGGAGAGCGGCGGGGACGGGAGGTCCCGGCCGGAAGTCGTGAACGGTGTGGAGGTGGCGATGCCGAACGGTCGCGGGGCCGGAGACCCTGGTTCCCGCTCGGGTGCGCATCGCTGATTCCACAGGTGACTTCCTCGTCGCTCTCAATGTGACCGTTCACATTGTGTGTCACACCATAGCCCCTGGGCCGACCCTCCTGTCAACCCCGAATCCCGATTCCGCCCCTCTCCAGCCCCATTTCATCTGCCGAGGGGCCGCAAAGTGCGGGTGTCAGGTGCGCGACACCCGCACATTGGGACCCCTCGGCAGGTGGGACGGGGCGGGACGGGCGGGAGGAGCTAGAACTGCTCGTCGATGGCGCGGACGACGTCCCACGCGCCGTCCTCCGTGTTCGACAGGACCACGACATCGATGTCATCCGCCGCGTAATGACGCACGAACGCGCTCACGCCGGCGTTGATACCGTCCTTGTACATCGAACGGATCTCGCCGTCCTCCTCGAAGTCGAACTCGAAGCCGAAACCGTACATCGAGTCCTCGTCGTACTCGACCTGCGGCGAGACGAACTCCTCCGTGAGCTCCTGAGTGAGGAGCTTCGCGCCACGAGCCGCTCGCAGGAACGTGACGAGATCGGCGGCGGTCGCATGCGCTCCGGCATCGGGCGATCCGATGGGCGGGAAGCTGAAGATGTTCGACTGCCAGCGGCCGGTCTCCTCGTCCGCATCGCCACCCTCAGCGACGTCCGGAGCGTCATCGCGACGGTCGAAGAACGCTGAATCCGTCATACCGGCGACCTGGAACACCTGCCGCTGGACGAGCTCCCGGTACGAGACGCCCGTCGCGCCCTCGAGCGCGAGGCCCAGGAGCACGTAGCCGCAGTTGTTGTACCGGCACTCGACGCCGGGAGCGGCGAGCGGCGGCTTGTTCGCGAACTGCGGCAGGAAGTCGGCCGTCTCGATGACGCTGTACGTGGGGCGCTCGCGCCACAACTCGTCGTACGATTCGCCGGCCTCCTCGTCCGCGTCATCAGCGATGCCGGAGGTATGCGTGAGCAGGTGGATGAGCTTCACATCGGGGCTGATCGTCGTGTCGTCAAGGTCCACGTACTCGTGGATCGACTCCTCGAGGTCGAGGGTTCCCGCATCGACCTGCTGGAGCAGCGCGGCCGCCGTGAAGAGCTTGGTGACGCCGCCCGTGTCGAAGCGCGTGGCAAGCGTGTTCGGCACGTTCCAGCGGCGCGATGCGAGGCCGGTCGCGGAGGAGAACAGCGTTTCGTCGCCCTGTTGCACGAGCACCACTCCGGAGAAGGCTGATTCGTCGATGAGGCGGGTGATCGCTGCAGTGTCCATGGTCTCAACGCTACTCGTCCGGCGACCTCCGCGGGCACGCCGATCGGCTTCCGGAGCGGTCGACGGAGGATGCGTCGACGCGGGGACGCACGCCGTTCGCCGACACGGGTCCGGCCGCTCAGAACGAGGGCGGCGCCGTCGACTTCCGCACGATGAGCTCAGGGGCGATCCGCCCGCTCCAGCCGACGGCATCGTTCTCGAGTTGCCCGATGAGCCGCGCGACGCACTGACGACCCAGTTCCGCGAAGTCCTGCCGCACGGTCGTGAGCGGCGGCCAGAAGTGCGCGGCCTCCGGGATGTCGTCGAAGCCGATGATCGACACGTCGCGCGGTACGTCGTACCCGGCCTCCCGGATCGCGTGGATGAGGCCAAGCGCCATCTGGTCGTTCGAGGAGAAGATCGCCGTGAAGTCGCGGATGCTGATGAGCTCGCGGCCTGCCCGGTACCCGAAGTCCGCGGACCAGTCGCCGAGGATCGGCGCGGTCGTCGGTACGTCCTGATCGCCCATCTCGGCGAGGAATCCGCGCATGCGCGACTCCGCCTCGATCCAGTCCTGCGGCCCGGCGAGGTGATAGATGTGGCGATGGCCCAGCTCGATGAGATGCCGTGTCGCGAGTCGCGCACCGAGCGTCTGGTCGACGCCGATCGCGTTCTCGTCGTCCTCGCTCGCCTGCACGGTGACGAAGGGGACGCGGACGTCGAGTCGTTGGATCGCGCCGAACACGCGCACCTGCGGGGCGATGATGACGAGCGCGTCGACCCCGCGGGCCAGCAGGTGGTCGAGCGCGGCGAGGATCGAGGCGTCGTCCGTGTCGGCCAGGTTGACGGTGCTGACCATGTAGCCGGACTCGCTGCACGCGTTCTCGATCGCCTGGATCGTGCTCGCGGGCCCGTATTGGGAACGCTGCGATGCGAGGACGCCGATCGTGCGCGACCGGCTCGTGACCAGTGCCCGCGCTGCACGGTTCGGCCGGTAGTTGAGCTGGTCCATGACCGCCTGCACACGCGTCTTGGTGGCCTCGCGTACCGCGGCGGGGTCGTTGAGCACGCGGGAGACCGTCTGGTGAGACACGCCGGCGAGGCGTGCGACATCGCGGATGTTGGGAGCGCGATCCCGCGCAGCTTCATCGTTCACTGGGAACCTCAGAACTCGATGTGCACGGTCACATCCGCGCTGGGTCCATTATGCCTGCGCGAATCCCCGAATGTGACACGTCACATCACGGGACTGCCGTCGATTTCAGACCCGCCGAACCCGACATCTCCCTCCACAAGCGAAGCCCACTCCGCCAAAAACCATAAAAACATCCAACATTTAGCTTGCTTTGCACCTCAGTGTGGAGTTTGAATACTCCCGGCGAATTACCGTTCGTCAGCAAAGGAGAGAACAATGCAGTTCACAAAATCACTTGCGGCATTCACCCTTTCTGCGGCACTACTCGGCGCGGGGGCCGCCGCCGCGAACGCAGCTACCGAGTATCCAGAAGGCGGAACGTTCGACTACGGAACGGACTCACCGACACGCGGCACCTGGTCGGACTATCACCACCCGAGTCGTGCGCATCACACCAGAGCTGGAAACGCCAGTTACTTCCAGAATAGCGGCGTGGCCAGTCCAGGACGCTGGGCCCAGGCTCAGGTGGGGACGACTCTCTGGGGCAACTACGCACTGTACAACTTCGACTGATCCCAGTTGCCCTCGTCTCCCCCAGGGAGGCGAGGGCAACCCTGTTCTGCGGAAAGGGCATACATGCATTTCCTCCTTCGAGCGACTATGGCTATCTCGATCTCACTGACCATGGCTGGGTGCTTTCTGGCGTACCAGGGCATCGACGAAGTGACCTTCAACGGCGCATCCACAGCTGTGGTCGTTCAGGCCATCCCACAGGAGGCGACCCGGGCTGCCACCATCGACGCCATCTCTCGCGCCGCGCAGGAGGCGGACGTCTCGATCGTGAAAGTCACGGCAGATCCAGACGACATCGATCACTCACGCATCATCTCCACTTTCGCCCGCGCCAAACCAGACTTCGCTCCCTTCAGCACCCAACTGCACACGGTGATCAAGCCGATCGCAGAGAGCGCCACCATGGATCTCCGCGGTATCTATCTCATCGATGGCTCAGACGCCCAAGGGAGGGACATAGCTGCGTCGCTGACGAGTGCAGGCTATTCTGCCCAGTCGGAGTCGCGCAGCCCGCAGTCATTCGTTATTGGAAAGTTGTCCCAGAACCCAGCCCTCATGACCATCGGGGTAGCAGGCTTACTCGCGCTCATCCTCGCCCTCGTTTCCGCTTCCAGTCAGGCCCAGAAACGATTGGCGGTGAAAGCTGTACACGGGTTCAGCGAAAACGTCGCCATATTAGGAGAGACAGCGTCGGTGGCGCGCGAGTTTTGTCTCTGGGTCGGTGCGCTTGGGGTCCTCGGAACGGTCGCTCTCTTGTTCGTGAACAGTTGGAATCAGTTCGCGGGCTTCGTAGCGTTCACGCTGCCTGCGGTCGCCGTGCTCTTCTTGCTCACCATCGGGGCTGCAGCGATCTCGCTGTACCTACTGCCTGCCGCAAAGCTCCCTGAACTCCTCAAGGGCAAACGTCCCGTCCTGTATCTCGCTCTCGCCGCTGCTCTCGTTCAGTGCGTCACCACGATCAGCCTGCTCTCCGCTTTCACAAGCGCAAGCGCACAAACACAGATCGCTGCGAAGGCGTCAGCCGAAATCGATCAGTGGCGAGCCTCCACCGATCTCCTGACGCTCCGTTTCTCGCCGAACGTCACCGAACGTTCCTACCAGGCACTGCAGTCCACGTTTCTGGACCTCATCCGCCGATTGGAGCCGACGGGCGGAATCGTTCTGTCCGCCCATCCGTCCGCCATTCGCAACAGCGACTACGGGGCAGATGGCAACAGCATCATCGTCAACAACGAATTCGTTCGTCGGCAGTCGATACTCGATTCGGACGGCCGACCGGTTGAACCTGTTCAGGAGTCGCCGGGGCATCTGACGCTCCTGATACCGGAACACCTCGGCACACGCACCGATGAGATCACCGAGACGTATCGAGCAGAAGCTGGGTTCCAGGCCGAACTCGACGGGCGATCGCCTCCGGCGGTCGACATCGAAGTCATTCTGTTGCGAAGCGGGCAATCAATCTTCAACTTCAGCCAGGACCTCACTCTGCCAGCCCAGCTGGATCCCGTGATCGCTGTGATTCCAGCAGCATCCGGCATACTCTCGCGTGATTTCTATCTCGCGAAGGCAACCTCCGGCGGCGTTCTCGTCAGTGATACATCCGATGCGATGAATCTCCTCCAGAACGAGGGCATCCTCGACTCGCTAGCCTCGATCGACAGTGCGGCCGACTTCGCACTGGATGCGCTCCAGAGTTTGCAGTCCCAGCTGCGGGGGTTGCGCCTCTCTATCGCGTTCACGGCGCTCGTGCTCCTGTTGTCGACAACTGTGCTGGTCGCCGCATACTGCCAAGGACACAAGCAGGCCATCTTCTCCCGGTTCAGCAACGGATGGCCATTCCTCAGCACCCACCGCTGGTTCATCGTCAGCACCACGGCAGGCACCTCTGTTGTGCTCCTCACCAGCCTCGCTTTCGCGCGAACGACCGGCGGGCTCATGTGGGCAACCGTAATTCTCTGCTGCGAAACCATCCTCGTGCTCTCGCTCCTACGCTTCGCTGAGCGACGTCTGCACGGTGACATGATCAAACGCTACTGATGAGGAAGTCAGAATGACCACGACGAAACCGAACTGCTCCGCAATGGACTCCGGCGGGGGCACCCCAGTGATCGCCGCTAACGCCATCGGAAAAACCGTTGATGGTCGGACCATATGGCGCGGTCTCGATTTCGTGCTCGACCGGCCCGGCATGGTTGCACTCACCGGGCCGAGCGGTTCAGGAAAGACGACGCTGCTCAACTGCATCGGCATGCTGGACAGCGTCACCGAGGGCAGTCTGACGCTCGACGACAGGACCATCACGAAGGCATCAGATGCCGCCAGGCGACGCCATTATCGCCGTCGTATTGGGTTCCTGTTTCAGAATTACGGCCTCGTCGAGACGTGGACGGCGAACCAGAATGTGGCCGTGGCCGCCCGCTTCACCGGGCTCGGACGGGAGCGCTCCAACGTCGCCCGTGATGCTGCACTCGCGGTGGTTGGTCTCGAAGGCAGAGGCAAGGCGAAGATCCACGCAATGAGTGGCGGTGAGCAGCAGCGAGTCGCCCTGGCCCGCCTCGTCGTCAAGCGACCCGGCCTCATTCTCGCCGACGAACCGACCAGCGCGCTCGACGACCAGAATGCTGGCATGGTTCTCGATCTGCTCAGACGATTTGCCGACGAAGGTGCGCTCGTTGTGATCGCGACGCACCATGATCGGGTCATCGACCGGTGCGATTCGTTCCTCGCGCTGGAAACGCCCCGACGCGCGTGAAGCACGCCGGGGCGTTGAGCTGGGTGGGGACAGCAGGTCGGGCTCAGCAGGCCCGGGCCAAGCGGGTCTGGCCCCGGGGTCGGTCTCAGTGGGGCGGAGACGCCGCCTGCCGACGCGCGAGCGAGGCACCGGCCGAACGCAGGTGGGTGAGCGGATCGGCCATCGCACCCGCCACCGATCCCGCGAGCTCGGTGAGCGATTCCGCCGCGACGAACATCGGCTCGGTCTCGGCCTGGATGGCGCCGGCGACGAGCATCGTCCGTCCCGCGCCGAGCCCGGCGACGTGCGCCGCGACCTTGCCGTTCGCCGTCTGCGAGTCGTAGCGGCCCTCGCCCGTGATGACGACGTCGGCGTCCGCGATCGCCTCCGGCAGGCCGATCGCGTCGGCGACGCCCGTTGCACCGGACGCGACGGTCGCGCCCCAGAGGAGGAGGCCGTAGCCCGTGCCACCCGCCGCACCCGCGCCTGGGGCGGACGGGGCGGTCGTCGCGGACGGGTCGGACGGGTCGTTCGTCGCGCCGGCCGCGGCCGTGAAGGATGCGAGGTTCGCCTCGAGCTGCTCGACGTCCTCCGCCGAAGCGCCCTTCTGCGGGCCGAAGACCGCAGCGGCGCCGGTCGCGCCGAGGAGCGGGTTGGTGACATCGCTCAGGATGATCGCGCCGTCCGCGGGCAATGCGCGGAGCCCGGAGCGGTCGATGCTGCGCACCCGCCCGAGCTCCCGGTTGCCGGTCCCGACCTCCACACCGTCAGCATCGAGCAGCTTCGCGCCGAGCGCCTGCAGCATGCCGGCCCCGGCATCGGTCGACGCGCTGCCGCCGATCGCGAGGAGGAGCCGCGTCGCCCCCGCGTCGAGTGCCGCGGCGATCGCCTGGCCGAACCCCACCGTGTGCGCATCGAACGGCTGCAGGGGATCGAGCAGATTGATGCCGCTCGTCTCCGCGAGCTCGACGACCGCCGTGCCGTCGGGCAGGAGCAGCCACGACGCATCGACGGGCTCGCCGACAGGTCCCGTGACGGCCACGGTGTGCCGGACCGATGCGGGGACCGCAACCGCGAACGCATCGACCGTGCCCTCGCCGCCGTCCGCCATCGGCAGGATCCGGATGGCGTCCTCCGGATGCACGGACGACCAGCCTGCGGCGATCGCCTCGGCGACCTCGGCCGCCGTGGCGGTGCCCTTGAACGAATCTGGCGCAACGATGATGGTGCGAGCGGTCATGCTCTCAGCATTCCATATCGGACACCTGCCCGACATCGCGTACTCCCCGCGTGCACGACATCGGCCGCCCACCACCCGTGCCCGTTCACAACTCAGGAGAGGCCCGGTGTGTCGCGCCCCAGATGCGGCGTGTCGCGGGTGACACGCCGCATCGCTCCTGAGTTGTGAACACCCCGAAGCAGGAGGGAGGGTATGGCGACGACGCGACGAAGGGGTGCGTCAGTCCTCGTCGGTGCCGGGCTGGAACCACGGCGTGTACGCAGCGACCTTCGTGCGGTGCCCGGCGTCCGCGACCATGCGCTTGACCGTCTCGCGGACGTTGACCGTGCCCACGCCGATGACGAGCACGTCGTCGAACGGCAGCGAGTCGAGCACGAGGACCTCGGCGGCGAGGAGCGCGGTCGTGTCGTCGTCGGACACGAGGCGCTGGATCATCCGCTCGGCGCTCTCCTGATTGGACGCGACGCGCGTGAGGGCACCCGCAGCATCGCCGTCGGTCACGACGACGCCCGTGACGCCGAAGGTCGAGTCGTTCTGCGCGGATGCCGTCGCGGCCTGCACGGTGGTGACGAGGACGACGTAGTCGTTGACGGCCGAATCGGTCGCCTCGGCGGACAGGCGCTCGTCGAACTCCTTGGACCGGACGCGCTCCCAGAGGCTCGCGTCTGGCGAGAGGAAGAACGGGACGAAGTGGGACACCGTCGTGTCGGGGACGCCTGCGACCTCGGTCGTGCGGCGGCGCTCGCGCTGTGCGTCGGAGGAGATGTCCACGGCGGGCTCGTCCGTCCACGCATCGCTGCGATCGGCGAACACACGACCGGATTCGAGGATGCCCACGAGGTTGCGGATGTGGGTCACGTGGTAGAGGCGCTGCTTGCCGACGTCGACGCGCGGCAGCTTCGTGGCGACGGGCGCGCGCACGGCGGGAGGCGTCTGGGCCTTCGGCTCACGGAGCGAGGTCGTGCCCATGAGCGAGCTGCGGGGCGCACGACGCGTGGTCGTGGTGACGGGGGCGGGAGTAGAGATGGCGGGGCTCGTCTTGGGGAAGCAGCTCGCGCAGAGCTTGCCCTCGAAACCGTGGATGCATTCGTCGCTCAAGGCAGACCTTTCGGGGTGCAAGGCTCGCCCATTCGCCGGGGGAAACGAATGTGGGAGGGATGGTGACGAGCCGGTCTTCCAAGCGTACGCGTCTCGGAGGGCTCGGGTGTCACGTTCTCGGTCGTCGGGACGGGCGAGTGATGCGATGTGCACGCTCACGGCGTCGCGAGAGCCGCCACCTCCCGACATCGGAAACGTTGCCTGAGCCTCCACATCCCGAGCCCGAGGCGCTGCGACTGCGCCGTTCCCGGCATCCGATCACACCCGGGACGACGGAGACTCCGCGACCGTTCGCACGACGGGTTCCGGTCGCACCGTGACCCTTCGAGCGACGATGACCGCCGCGATGCCGGCGATCGCCGCGACCGCGAAGCATCCCGCGAACGGCAGCCCTCCCCCGATCCCGAGCGGATCCGGCGCCGTGTCGAGCGCCGCGAACACGACGCCCGTGGCTGCGAGCGCGAGCGCCCCGCCGACGGCGTCGCCGATCGACATCGCGGACGAGTTGAAGCCCTGCGTGTCCGGTTCCGAGTAGGCGAGCGTCATGACGCTCATCCGCGGGAACATGAGGCCCATGCCGCCGCCGCTGACGACCCAGCCGATCATGAGGACCGCGGGCGGCAGGTCTGCGAGCGCCGCGGTGAACGAGGTGATGACCGCCACGAGGACGAGGATCGTTCCGATCTGCAGCGCCGTCGCGTTCGTGAGCCGGTCGCCGAGGCGTCCCTGCAGCCACGAGCCGATCGCCCACGCGACCGCGCCGCCCGTGAGCGCGAGGCCCGCGAACGCCGGGGTGAGACCGTGCTCGCGCGTCAGCAGGTACGGCAGATACACCTCTGTTCCGAAGAAGGCGGCCGATGCGAGGCCGCGGGCGAGGACGACGGTCGGCAGCCCGCGGCGGGCGCGGAACGTGCCGACGGGCAGCAGTGGCCGGACCGTGACGAGCGCGACGACACCGCCGATGATCGGCAGGATCCAGAACGCGGGACCCTCGAGATCCGCCGCCACGTTGATCACGAGCACGCCCACGGCGACCGCGACCGCCCACACGAGGCGCGACAGCTCCCACGGCGGCCGCACGGCATCGGGATCCTGCGACCCCCAGAGCAGCCGGAGGGCCGGGAACACCATGACGGTCGCGATCGCGACGAGGCCGACGACGCCGAGGAACACCCAGTGCCAGCTGAACACCTGCGCCACGACGCCCGCGACGAACGGGCCGATGAGCGACGGCACGACCCACGCGGCGGCGAATCCCGCGAAGATCTTGCGGTGCAGATCCGGCGGGTAGAGGCGCGCGACCATGACGTAGAGGGCCACGGTCATCGCACCGCCGCCGAGCCCCTGGACCAGGCGGCCCGCGACGAGCACCCACATCGATTCCGCGAGCCCCGCGAGGAGGAGACCGACGATGAACAGGGCGATCGACAGGATAAGCGGCTTCACGGGGCCTGAACGATCCGACCAGTTGCCAGCCGTGACCATGCCGATGACGCCGACCGCGAGCGGACCCGCGAAGGCGAGCGCGTAGAGGTTCGCGCCGTCCAGTTCGACGCTCACGACGGGCATGATCGTCGTGACGGCGAGCGACTCGAACGCGCTGAGGAAGACGAGTGCACAGGCGCCGATCGTCACCCAGAGGAGCGCCGGGCTGAAGATGCTCGTCGGCGGTTTCGCGAAGGGGATCGGGATCGCCTGGGTCGTCGGCTGCGGGTCGACGACCCGCCGGGAGTCTGCGCCCTGCTGGGCGTCTGCGCCCTGCCGCGCACCTGCGCCCGGCTGCGCCCCGGATTCGGCCTGGTCGTCGGAACCGCTCCGGTCGTCGGGGGTGCTGGAAACGGAGGAGTCGACGGTCATCCCCTCAGCCTAGGATCTCATGTGTACTTGAGATCAACTCGGGGACGGTGCGGGCTGCAGCACGGAACTCGTCGTCATCGTGCACCTCTCACCGCCCGCCACCCGCGGGCTGGTCGACGGCGGCAGACCCGTCAACATCAGCAGTCCCATCGATGTCGGCGGCCCCAGCGACATCAGCAATCCCGACGACATCGGCGATCGCATCGGCATCGTCCCGCCCGCGCCTCCGTCGTGTGCGCGCCCGCGACCGTTTGGCCGCACTCACGACGATCGCGACCACCGCGAACGAAGCAGGGACGACGAGCGCGACACCCGCGAGGACGAGCAGCCCCGCAACGAGCACCGCCGAGACGACGGCCATCCACCAGCCCGCGCTCCATCGGGCGAGGAGTCGCAACGCCGCAACCACGCCCAGCGCGTACACCGAGATCATCGAGCTCGTGTGGATGAGGACGAACGGTTCGAGGCCGCCGCCCGTCACCCAGACCGCCGAGAGGTAGACGAGCGCGAGCGCACCGACGAGGAGGAGCGCCCTGCGAGGGATGCCGCCGCTCTCGGAGCCCTTCGCGAACCAGCGCGGGAGGTCGCCATCGCGGCCGAGCGCCGAACCGAGCTTCGCGAACGCACCCGCGTAGGCGTTGAGCACACCGACCGCGACGATGACGGCGACGATCGTGACGGCGATGCGGCCCGCGCCCGGGACGCTCGCGTCGACGAGATCGAGCAGCGGAACCGACGACGACCCGGCTCGTTCACCGAGCACCGTGACCGTCACGAACTGGAGCGACAGATAGGCCAGTCCCACGACGGCGACCGCGATCGCCGTGGCCCATGGGATCGTTCGACGCGGATTCCGGAACTCCCCCGCGATGTGCGTGACGGCCTCCCACCCGGCGAACGCCCACACGTACAGGCTGATCGCGAGGGCGACGCCAGACCAGCCGTTCGGGAGGAACGGTCGCAATTGCACGGTGTCGACTTCTGGCGCGGAAACGAGCACGACGCCGACTACCAGGACGACGAGCGCGCCCGTCAGGACGAGCTGGACGGGGCCGGCGAGCTTCAGCCCGAACGCGTTCGACGCGAACGGCGGGACGAGGATGGCGAGAGCGACGAGGTACACGTGCCAGGGCGCTCCTCCGAGACTCGCGACGACGTACTGCGCGCCGAGGATCGCGACGACCGGGCTCCCGACGCACACGCCGAAGAAGAACCAGTAGCCGGTCATCCGTGCTGCCGTCGGGCCAAGGGCGATGCGGACGTAGTGGGCGACGCCGCCGGAATCCGGATGACGCGACGCGAGGGCGGCGAACGTGCCGGCGAGCGGGATCGAGAGCAGTAGGACGGCGGCGACGGCGACGATGGATGCCGGTCCCGCCGCTTTCACGGCGAGCGCCGGCAGCAGGAGGATCCCGGTGCCGAGGACGGCGGCCGTGTACAGGGCCGCCCCGAGCGTGAGCCCGATCGTACCCGTCTGCGGTGCGACTGCTGCGTCATGCGGCGCGGGCACCGCTCCCGCGCCGGCATCGCGCACGGTCGGGGCCGACTCGACAGACTGCTCAACGCTCATGCGTCAAGCGTGGCGTGCGCGGATCGCTTTCGCCGCTGGCAGCCCAGCCGACCTCCATCGCTTTCCTGCCATCCCTGCCCGTCTCTCGCTGACGCGCGTCCGACCCTCATCCGACCCGCATTCCGCCGCTCCGCATCCGCCCAGCCGTTTTCACAATTCCGGAAAACGTGTGACAGGAGTGACGAAATCGGCCGAATTCGCCCAAGTAAGCGCCTTCCGCCCCAACTTCTCCGGAATTCCGAACAGTCCTCCATCACCACCGGGGTTGCAGAATTCAGGATGGTTTGCAGAATTCAGGACGATCGGACGGCGAGTCGGCCGAGATCATCCTGAATTGTGCAGATGTTCCTGAATTGTGCAACCACGGGGCGGGCAGCGCACGGGACGCGGCGCGGCGCCCTACTTCGAGAGCTTCGCGAGCGCGCGATCGAGATCCGCGATGAGGTCCTCGACGTCCTCGATGCCGACCGACAGCCGCACGACGTTCTCGGGAACCTCGAGCTCGGTGCCCTTGACCGACGCGTGCGTCATCTCGGACGGGTAGCCGATGAGCGATTCGACGCCGCCGAGCGACTCCGCGAGGCTGAACAGCTTCGTCTTCTCCACGAAACGGCGCGCGGCCTTCGGACCCGCCTTGAGCGCGAGCGACAGCATCCCGCCGAAGCCCGACATCTGACGCTTCGCGAGCTCGTGGCCGGGGTGTGACGGCAGGCCCGGGTAGTAGACGGCCTCGATCGCCGGGTGCCCGACGAGGTGCTCGGCGATCGCCTGCGCGTTGAGGCTGTGCTGGCGCATCCGCACCGACAGCGTCTTGATGCCGCGGGTCGTGAGCCATGCGTCCATCGGTGCGGACACGGGTCCTACTGCGAACTGCAGGAAGCCGACCTGCTCGGCGAGTGCGTCGTCGTTCAGGACGAGCGCGCCACCAAGGACGTCCGAGTGCCCGCCGAGGTACTTCGTGGTCGAGTGGACGACGACGTCGGCGCCGAGCGCGAGCGGGTTCTGCAGCGCGGGCGAGGCGAAGGTGTTGTCGACGACGACCGTGATCCCGGCGGCGTGACCGATCTCGGCGAGCTCTGCGATGTCGCTGATCTTCATGAGCGGATTGCTGGGCGTCTCGACCCACAGGATCTTCGTGCGGCCGGGGATGATCGCCTTCTGCACGGCAGCGAGGTTCGACATCTCGACGGTCGTGTTCTCGACGCCCTGCGCACCGTGCACACGGTTGATGAGGCGGTGGGTGCCGCCGTAGACGTCGTTGCCGAGGACGATGTGATCGCCCGACTTCACGAGCGCACGGATGAGCGTGTCCTCTGCGGCGAGGCCGGATGCGAAGGAGAGGCCGTGCTTGCCGCCTTCGAGCGCGGCGAGCTGCGTTTCGAGGGCCGATCGGGTCGGGTTGGCGGAGCGGCTGTACTCGTAGCCGCCACGCAGCTTGCCGACGCCTGCCTGCACGAACGTGGAGGTCTGGTAGATCGGCGGGATGATGGCGCCCGTGCTGGGGTCGAACGCCTGACCGGCGTGGATGGTGCGGGTGGCGAATCCGTGCTGCTTCTTGCTCATGCTTCGAATCTCTTTTCAGAATTCAGGAACATCCGCACAATTCAGGATGTTTGGGGCTCGGATTTCGCATTCCGGTCCTGAATTGTGCCAGGAGTCCTGAATTCTGAAACCACGAGGGTGGGAGAGGAGGAGGTGAGGAGGGGCCGGACGAGGCCGGACCGCTAGTGGGAGAGGTAGGTCAGCAGGTCGTGGCGCGTGATGACGCCGATCGGCTTGCCGTCCTCCGTCACGAGCAGGGCGGGCGAGACGCCGAGCGCGGCACGAGCGGAGGCGACCGACTCGCCCAGCCCGATGAGGGGCAACGGGTCGCCGACGAATCCGCTCACGGCATCGCTCATCTCGGCGCTGCCGCTGAACACGCTGTCCATGAGGCTCGCCTCATCGATCGCCCCGACGACCTCGCCCATGACGACGGGCGGTTCCGCGGTGATGACGGGCAGCTGCGAGACGCCGAACTCGGTCATGACGTTGACGACGTCGCGCACGGTGTCGCTCGGGTGCGCGTGGACGAGGTCCGGAAGCGCGCCCGTCTTGGCCTTGAGGATGTCGCCGACGGTGCGATCGTCCGAGATCTCGCTGAACCCGTAGGAGCGCAGCCAGCCGTCGTTGAAGATCTTGCCGAGGTAGCCGCGACCGCCGTCCGGCAGCAACACGACCACAACGGCCGATGCGGGGAGGTCACGAGCCGCGACGAGGGCGGCCTGCACGGCCATGCCGCTCGATCCGCCGACGAGCAGTCCCTCTTCACGGGCGAGGCGACGGGTGAGCGCGAACGATTCGGCATCGGTCACGGCGATCACGTCGTCGACGACCGACGGGTCGTAGGCGGCCGGCCAGAAGTCCTCTCCGACCCCCTCGACGAGGTACGGGCGACCGGTGCCGCCCGAGTAGACGGAGCCTTCCGGGTCCGCACCGATGATGCGGACGGCGCCGTCGGAGATCTCCTTCAGGTACTTGCCCGTCCCGGAGATCGTCCCCCCTGTGCCGACGCCGGCGACGAAGTGGGTGATCTCGCCGTCGGTGTCGCGCCAGATCTCCGGACCGGTGGTCTCGTAGTGGCTGCGCGGCCCGTTGGGATTCGCGTACTGGTTGGGCTTGAAGGCGCCGGGGATCTCAGCCGCGAGGCGGTCGGAGACGGAGTAGTAGGAGTCGGGGTGGTCGGGGGCGACCGACGTCGGGGTGACGACGATCTCCGCGCCGTACGCCGTGAGGACGTTGCGTTTGTCCTCGCCGACCTTGTCCGGCAGGACGAAGACGCACCGGTAGCCGCGCTGCTGGGCGACGAGCGCGAGGCCGACACCCGTGTTGCCGGAGGTCGGTTCGACGATCGTGCCGCCCGGCTTCAGCTGGCCCGAGGCCTCCGCTGCATCGATGATGCGTGTGGCGATGCGGTCCTTCGAGGAACCGCCGGGGTTCAGGTACTCCACCTTCACGAGGACGGTGGCTGCGATGCCCTCCGTCACCCGGTTCAGCTTCACGAGCGGCGTGTTCCCGATGAGGTCGAGAATGGTCGATGCGTATTTCATGTTTTCAGTTCCTGTCAGAGGCGTCGACGCCACGGGATGCGGTGGCGGACACGGGGTCGCTGGACGAGTGTGGGGTCAGCGACGACAACAGGAACGCGAGGGAATGGAAAGCATGCCAGCAGCTTATCGCGGCGGCATGGATTCCGCTCGGGAACGTCGCGATGCGGTGATCGGACGGCCGCGAGACTGCGATGGGACGTCCGCGAGACGCTGGCGATGCGAGGTGGGCCCGGTGCACGCCCGCGCCGTTGCCTAGAATCGGGGTATGTCCGTCTCGCGTCTGTCCGCACTCGCGCAGGACTATCTCAAGGCCATCTGGAGCGCCACCGAGTGGTCCGACGAGCCGGCGACGGTCAAACACCTCGCCGATCGGATGGGCGTGCGCCCCGCGACCGCATCGGATGCCGTCAAACGTCTCGCCGCGCAGGGCTTCGTCGTCCACGAACCGTACGGGAGCATCGAGTTGACCGATGCCGGTCGTGTGCACGCCGTCGCGATGGTGCGCAGGCACCGGCTGATCGAGACGTTCCTCGTGGAGCTCCTCGGCTACGGCTGGGACGAGGTGCACGACGAGGCGGAGATCCTCGAGCACGCGGTGAGCGACACGATGATCGAACGCATCGACACGGCCCTCGGGCACCCGTCGCGTGATCCGCACGGTGACCCGATCCCGTCCGCGGACGGCACGCCGCATCGCCCGGACGCGGTCCAGTTGAGCCTCGCACCGGTCGGTTCCGCGCTCACGGTGGTCCGGTTCTCCGACGCCGATCCCGACACGCTCCGGCACCTGTCCGCTCACGGTCTCGCGCTCGACA
The DNA here is from genome assembly GCF_050587525.1 of Plantibacter lichenum. Classification (NCBI taxonomy): domain Bacteria; kingdom Bacillati; phylum Actinomycetota; class Actinomycetes; order Micrococcales; family Microbacteriaceae; genus Plantibacter; species Plantibacter lichenum. The sequence continues at coordinate 178,679 of NZ_JBOBFT010000006.1, forward strand.
CGCTCCTGCGGGTCGACGCGCATCGGCCGTTCGCAGGTGAACTGAGTCTGCAGCTCTCGGGCCAGGACTCGCCGGTCGTCCTCGGCAGCGTCGCGGCCGACGCCGTCTGGGTCACCGTCGGCGCCTGAGCCCCCGCGCCGGAGACGCTCGCGCCCGCCCCGCTTGGCAGGAGGCGCGCAGGGGCGTCGCGATAGACTACGCCCGTGGAAATCCTGGATCGCGGCGTGCAGACGACGAGTGACCGGACGCTCGGAATCGACGCGTACGAGCGCATCCTCGCGCTCATCATGAGCAACGAGATCCCGCCGGACGCACGCATCAACATCGACCGTCTCGCCCTCCGCCTCGAGGTCTCGGCGACGCCCGTCCGTGAAGCGCTCACGCGTCTCGAAGACGACGGACTCGTCGCCAAGACGCACCTCAAGGGCTACCGGACCACGGCGATGCTGACCGCTCAGCAGCTCGACGACCTCTACGGCCTCCGCCTGCTCCTCGAACCGGCGTCCGCCGCGACGGCCGCCGAGCGAGGATCGGACGAGGACATCGCTGCCCTCCAACAGGAACTCGACAGCTACGTCGGCACGCCTGCCCCGGACTCCGCGCAGAGCTACGCACGCTTCAGCGAGCACGATGCCAGGCTGCACGCGCTCATCGTCCGCGCGGCCGGCAATCCCGCCGTCTCGCACGCGCTCGAACGCACCCACTTCCACCTGCACGCGTTCCGGCTCTCCTACGATCAGCCGGCCGCTGTGACGACCTCCGATGAGCACGCACGCATCGTCGCGGCGATCGTCGCGCGAGACGCCGATGCCGCATCGGCCGCGGTCCGCGAGCACCTCGAGGCCTCGCGCAAGCGGTTCCTGCCGCGCGCGCCCGTGCCGCCCGCCGCCGACTGAGTCGTCCGCTCGCCGTCGTTCCACGCTCAGTCCCCACCACGACCCACGCGCACATCCTCCGTTTCAGGAAGAGGGAGACGTCGAGCGCACCCTGGGCTCGGCACAGCGCTCCTCCGGAGAACGGAGGACCCGGTGGAGGATGTCGAGGGCGAGGGCCAGGTCGTCGGCGCCGCCCGCCTCGTGTCCGTTGTGCGGCCAGACCGCCAGGTGCTTCTCGGCCGCATAGGCGTCGAACGCGGCGAGCACGGTGCGCGGGGTGCTGATGTCGTCGAGCAGGCCGACCGACAGGTGGCCCGGCGCGGTCGCCCGCTTGGCGAAGGTGACCCCGTCGAAGTAGGCGAGCGTCTCCTGGAAGGCTGCGGCGTCGTATCGCCGCATCGCGAACAGCGCCAGGAGTTCCGTGATCGGCCCGGATCGGGTGTGCGCGATCGCCTCCGGGAAGTCGCACAGGAACGGCGCCTGCGCGAGCACGGCCGCGAGGCCCGGGACGAGACCGCCGACGGCGAGCGCGATGCCGCCGCCCTGACTGTTCCCGATGACGGCGACGCGCGCGGCATCGACGATCTGCAGCGTACGAACGGCGTCGACCGCCCGGACCGCGTCGGTGTACACGCGCCGATACGTGTACCGCTCCTTGTCGGCGAGGCCGCGCGTGATGAAGCCGCCGCCGGAGGGGCCGCTCCCGACCGGGTCGGCCGTCACGCCGGAGCCCTGCCCGCGCGTGTCCATGGTGAGGTGGACGAAGCCGGCGCTCGCGATCGCGAGGTCGTCGAGCGGGTTGCCACGACCGGCGCCGTAGCCGGTGAAGTGGACGACCGCGGGCAGCCGCTCATCGCGTTCGAGCGTTCCTGCCGGTGCTCGGAGCCAGCCGTGGATGCGATGGCCGCCGAAGCCGCGGTAGCTGAGCTCGTAGACGTCGATCGTCCGCAGGCCGGTCGGCACGGGTTCGAGCGCGACGTCGATGTCGAAGGCTCGCGCGGCATCGATGGTGGTGCGCCAGAACTCGTCGAAGTCGGCCGGTTCGATCTGGGCGCTGCGCACCTCCCGCAGCTCGGGCGGGAGCCGGTCGAGGCTCATCGAGAGCCGTCCGCGACGAGCGCCGCGGAGGCGTCTCGAACCGGGGTGTCATCCCGTCTGGAGCCGGCATCCGGCACGCTGTCGTCCGCCGCCCGCACCTCGATCGCGGCCCCGAGGAGGTCGACCGACTCCCCCACCCCGATGCAGACGACCCGCCGCACGCCGCCGCCCACGATCACGACGTCGGCACCGGCATCACCTGCCAGGCGTCGTACGGTCGCCCGGACGATCACGCCGCCCGCCCATTCGACGTCGACCGCGAGCCCGCCCCGCGCTCGCACGCCGCGCACCGATCCCTCCGACCAGGCGGAGGGCAGCGCGGGCAGCAGCCGCACGGCGTTCGACTCGCTCTGCACGAGCATCTCGACGATGCCCGCCACGAAACCGTAGTTGCCGTCGATCTGGAACGGCGGGTGCGTGCTGAAGAGGTTGGGGAGCAGCCCGCCCCACTCGGAGCCGTCGACGGGGGCGAAGCGATGCGCGTCGCGCGTGAACGGCTCGGTCGCCTCCCGGAGGAGGGATCGTGCCGTCTCGCCGTCGCCGAGACGGGCGCGCAGGGCGATCTTCCACGCCCACGACCAGCCCATCGCCCCGGGTCCACGACGGTCCAGAAGCGCTGCGGCGGCTTCGGCGAGCTCCGGCGACTCCGCCGGATCGAGCGTTCCGAGCGGGTACAGGGCGACCATCTGCGACATGTGTCGGTGCTGCGGGTGCTCCTCGACGTGGTCGACGTCCCACTCCTGCAACCAACCGCCGGCCGTGATCTGCAGCGGCCTCAGGCGGAGCATCGCCGCGTCGACCCTGGCCAGCAGCTCGCCGCCCTCTCCCAGCACACGGCCGGCGTCGAGCACGTTGCCGAAGAGCTTCCGGAAGAGTTCGAGGTCCATGGGCGAGGAGTCGCCGAGCGATTCCGGATGCCCGTCCGGCCCGAGGAAGGTGTTCTCCGGCGACGTCGACGGGCTCGTCCGCAGCCAGCCGTCGTCGCCGTCGTCGATGAGCCAGGACAGCGCGAACTCCGCAGCGCCGACCAGGAGCGGCCACGCCTGATCGCGCAGGAACTCCAGGTCGTGGGTGAACTCCCAGTGCTGCCACAGGTGGTCGGACAGCCACGTGCCGCCGAGCATCCAGATCGCCCAGCCGGGATCGCCGTGCCCGTTGCCCACCGGCAGCGCCCAGCCCCACAGGTCGGTGTTGTGGTGGACGACCCAGCCGCGCGCTCCGTACAGTTGCTCGGCGACCGCGGCGCCGTTCCTGGATGCGTGGCCGAGGAGGTCCATGAGCGGCAGGTGGCACTCGGCGAGGCCGGCGGTCTCGGCACCCCAGTAGTTCATCTCCGTGTTGATGTTGACGGTGTAGTTCGAGGACCACGCGGCGCGCAGCTGATCGTTCCAGATCCCCTGCAGGTTGGCGGGCGGCCCGCCCGGACGCGACGCCGATGCGAGCAGGTACCGGCCGAACTGCACGAGCACCGTCGCCTGCAGGCCGTCGTCCTCACCGAAGACCTCGGTCGCCACGTCGAAGGTCCCGGCGCGGCGGCTGCCGACGGTCACGGTCGTCGCGCCGAGCAACGGACGGATGTCGGCGAGGTGCGCGTCGAGGATCGCGACCGGTCCGCGCGCGGCGGCGTCGACCGCCCGCTCCTCGGCTTCCGCGAGGCGCGCAGGGCGCTGGGAGGAGTCGAGGGAGAGGTCGTCGCCTCGCCACCAGTGGAGTGCGTTCGTCGAACTCGCAAGGGTGATGAACACCTCCGTCGCGCGCTCGACGACGAGGGAGTCGCCCACGGCTCTGGACGTGCCGTCGGTCGCGACCGCGACGGCCGCCGCGGCGAAGGGGTCGAAGCGGCGAGGACGACCGGATGCGTCGGTGCCGTCGATCTCCACGTCTCCATCGCCCCAGGTGAACGCGGGGGTCTCCTCCTCATGGAGCGGCGCGCCGTCGATCGGGACCTCCACGGCGAGGCGGAGGAGTCCCGGTTCCGCGTCGAGGCCTGCCGATCGGAGCGGCGTGGACAGGCCGACGGTCACGTCGATCGGTCGGTCCGACTCGATCCGAACGCACAGGACACCCGCCGGATGCGATGCCCAGGTGCGACGGCGCACGTTCACGCCGCCGGCCGTGAAGTGTTCCAGGACCACCGCGTCGTCGAGGTCGAGGATGCGCTCGCCACCGCCGTCCGCAGCCGCGTCATCGCCCGAATCGCCAGTCGTCGCATCAGCATCAACACCGCTCGGCGCGACCTCGATCGACAGGTCGACGAACGGCAGGAATTCCTGCGTGTAGGAGCCCTCGAACGCCATGAGGAGCGACTCCGCGGTGCGGTAGTCGCCTTCGGCGAGCGCCGCGCGCACGGCGGCGAGACGGTCCGGTCCGGCTCCGCCTTGGACGACCCGGTTCAGCTCGAGCGCCGGCCCGGCAGGCGTGCCGGACCACACGGTCGCGTCGTTCACCTGGATGCGAGCGGACCGGCCTCCGCCGAACACCATCCCGCCGAGCAGTCCGTTGCCGACGGGCACCGCCTCGTTCCAGTCGCGGGCGGGCTCCGGCCAACTCAGACGCAGGTGGCCTGAGACCTCCTCGGCCGTGTGGTCCTGGCTCGCTTCCGGGCGTGCGTCGGCGGGTTCTGCAGTGCTCATCCGGAGGAATCCTTCTCGTCATCGAGTGTGGTGACGGATGTCCTCCGCCGACTTGCATCGACAGCCTAAGGATGATTAATTGATGTTGTCAAATAACTCGTCGACGAAGGACGCACCATGCAGCAGCACCGGCCGGACGTGGCCTACCTCCGTGCAGGCGGGACCTCGCTCGCCATCGACCTCGGCGGTCCCGCACCGGCCGTCCTGCACTGGGGCGCCGACCTCGGCCCGCTGTCCGATGCCGGCATCGCGGCGATCAAGGGGACCGCCGGCAGCGCTGAACTCAACAACGCCCCCGACGTTCCGCGCGTCCTCACGCTCTGGCCCACGGAAGCCGACTCGTGGACGGGCGCGCCCGCCATCGAAGGGCACCGGAACGGCGTCGACACCACGCCGCGGCCCACGCTCGTCAACGCGAGTGTGGAGCTCTGCGCCACGGGTTCCGGCACCGCGGGAAGCGCCCGCGGCACTGGCGGCACGATCACGCTCGACCTCCACGACGCGATCAGCCGACTCGGCATCCATGCCACCTACCGACTGACGCCCGAGGGCCTCCTCGAGGTCGCGTCGACCATCACGGTCGACGACGACGCGGACGGCGTCTACGACCTCACGGCGGTCACCGCGATGCTGCCCGTCCCGGCCCGCGCGACGGAGATCCTCGACCTCACCGGCAAGTGGTGCCGCGAGCGGTCCCCCCAACGCCAGCCCGTCCGCGACGGCAGCCACACGCGAACGGTGCGCCGCGGCAAGCCCGGCGTCGACTCCCCCTACCTCATGATGGTCGGCACCCCCGGCTTCGGATTCCGGCACGGTGAGCTGTGGGGCATGCACGTCGCCTTCAGCGGCGACCAGCGCTGGTTCGTCGAACGCGTCGCGGAAGGCGCGGGAGAGTTCCAGGCGGTCGTCGGCGGCGGCGAGTTCCTCCGCTCGGGCGAGATCCGGCTCGCTGCTGGCGAGAGCTACGCAGCACCGACCGTCGTGTTCGGCTGGTCCGATCACGGCACCGACGGCCTCGCCGACCGATTCCACGACCACCTCCGCGCACGCGCGACGCACCCGACATCGCCGCGCCCGCTCGTCCTCAACACGTGGGAGGCCGTCTACTTCGACCACGACCTCGACCGCCTCACGGCCCTGACGGATCGAGCTGCGACGATCGGCGTCGAGCGGATCGTCCTCGACGACGGCTGGTTCGCCGGACGCCGCAGCGACCAGTCCGGCCTCGGCGACTGGACCGTCGACACGGGCGTGTGGCCGGACGGCCTGCACCCGCTCGTCGACCGCATCCGCGAGCACGGGATGCAGTTCGGCCTCTGGTTCGAACCCGAGATGGTGAGCCTCGACTCCGAGGTGGCGCGCACACACCCCGAATGGTTGCTCGCACCGTCCGCGGGCGTCGGCCTGCCGTCCCGCAGCCAATACGTGCTCGACATCGCGATCCCCGAGTGCTGGGAACACGTCCTCGGTCAGATCAGCAGCCTCGTGGGCGAGTACGCGATCGACTACCTCAAGTGGGATCACAACCGCGACCTGAACGAGGCGGTCATCCGCGGCGGCGCAAGCGGCACGGTCGGCGACCGACCGGGCGTCCACGCGCAGACCCTCGCGTTCTACGCGCTCATCGATGCACTCAAGGAGCGCCATCCCGGACTCGAGATCGAGACCTGCTCGGCGGGCGGCGGGCGCATCGACCTCGGCGTCCTGGCACGCACGGACCGCGTGTGGGCGTCGGACTGCAACGACCCGATCGAACGGCAGGCGATCCAGACCTGGACGTCGTTGCTCCTCCCGCCCGAACTCGTCGGCACGCACGTCGGTGCACCGAGGTCCCACACCACCGCTCGCGTCTCCGATGACTCGTTCCGGCTCGCGACGACCCTCTTCGGCCACTCCGGCATCGAGTGGGACATCACCTCCTGCACCGAGGCGGAGCTCGAACTCCTCCGCGCGTGGGCGGCGATGTACCGCGAGTTCCGCGACCTCATCCACACCGGTCGAACGGTCCACGCGGATGTCGCGGACCCCTCGACGATGCTGCACGGCAGCGTCTCCCAGGACGGCGGACGAGCCCTGTTCAGCTGGGTTCGCCTCGCGACGTCCGGCATGGCGCAGGTGGGGCGGGTTCCGTTCCCCGGCCTCGATCCCGAGCGCGAGTACCGCGTGCGCGTCCGTGAGGACCTCGGGAAGGCATCGCTGCACCAGAGCGGCGGCCCCGCCTGGTTCGACGCCGCTCGCGAGGGTTGGTTCACGGTTCCCGGCTTCGTCCTCACCACGATGGGACTGCCCCTCCCCAACCTGAACCCGGGCCAGGCCCTCCTCCTGGAGGTCGCCCCCGCCTGATCCCAGCCCGCGAGGTGTCACATACGGCTAGTTCAGGCATGTCCGGACGAGCCATATGTGACACCTCGCGAGCCGAGGGGGTCAGGCGGTTCCCGTGGCCGTCAGGTAGATGAGGGCGACGTTGAGCGCGACGATGAGGACGACGACCGTCCACGCGATGACCCGCGTGATGACGGCGTCGACGTGCACCCCCATCACCTTGCGATCGCCCGTGAGACGCACGAGAGGGATGAGCGCGAACGGGATGCCGAGACTCAGGAACACCTGGCTGAGCACGAGGGCGAGCGTCGGATCGATGCCGAGTCCGAGGATGATGAGCGCCGGGATGAGTGTGATCACGCGCCGGGTGAGCAGCGGGATCCGCACGTGCAGCAGGCCGCCCATGATGGCGGCGCCGGCATAGGACCCGACGGAGGTCGACGCGAGTCCCGATGCGAGCAGCCCGATCGCGAACACGCCGCCGATGACGGGTCCGAGCGCGGCCGTGATCGCCGCGTGCGCACCCTCGATCGAGTCCGTCCCCTCCACACCGCCGAGGGAGGCGGCGGCGAGGAGCAGCATCGCGATGTTGACGGCTCCGGCGATGACGAGTGCCAGCGCGACGTCCCAGCGCGTCGCCACGATCAGGCGGCGGACGACCGACGGTTCCGTCTGCGCCCCGTGCCGATCGCGGCTGAGCGCCGAGTGCAGGTAGATCGCATGCGGCATGACGGTCGCCCCGAGCATGCTGGCGGCGAGGAGGACGGTCGGCGTGCCCTCGAAGCGCGGGACGAGTCCGCCGGCCGCATCGCCCCAGTCGACAGGGCTGACGAACAGACCCGCGAGGAAGCCGACGGCGATGACGCCGAGCAGGGAGACGATGACGATCTCGAACGACCGCTGACCGTGCCTCGTCTGCACGGCGAGGATGATCATCGATGCGATGCCGACGATCACGCCGCCGACGATGAGGGGCAGGCCGAAGAGCAGGTGGAGGGCGACCGCGCCGCCGATGACTTCAGCGAGGTCCGTCGCCGCCGCGACCAGTTCCGCCTGCAGCCAGAACGCGCGGCGCTTGCCCGTCTTGAGGCGTGCTCCGAGGAGTTCCGGCAGGCTCTGCCCGGTCACGAGACCGAGTTTCGCCGAGAGGTACTGGACGAGCACAGCCATCGCGTTCGCCGCCACGAGCACCCACACGAGCAGGTACCCGTACTGTGCGCCCGCCGTGAGGTTGGCGGCGACGTTTCCCGGATCGACGTAGGCGATGGCCGCCACGAACGCCGGCCCGAGCAGGAAGAGCATGCGCGGGCGACGGGCGGTCGGGGTGATGGTGGAGCTGGTCGTCATCTGGTCCTCTGCAGGTCGTACTCGATGTGTCGGGGTTCGGGTGAGACGAGATTAGCAGCGTCAGCATCTTAAAGTTAGACCACTCGAACATTTTCTCTGCGAATCCAATCGAACGGCTGAGAATCCCCTGCGCGCTGTGCCGATGGGACACCTGATGGGAAGCTGATCTGGTTCGATTGAGTCCGATTACGTTCTCCGAGAGGCCACCAGTGACCCCCGCACCCGATCGCCCGTCCGGCGCTCCCGTTCCGCCCGCAGTGAAGCAGCAGAGTCAGAAGCAGGCACGGGAGACGCAACGCGCGGCCAAGGTCGCCGCCTTCAAGAATGCGCAGGCGAAGAAGGCCCGGAACAAGCGCATCGGAATCTGGGCTGCAGTCGTCGGCGGCGTCGCGATCATCGCCGTCCTCGCCACGAGCATCTGGCTCACGATCCCCAAGTACGCGAGCTACCCCGGCGGCGGCACGGGTACGGGGACCGACATCGCCGGAGTGAAGACGTTCCAGAACACGGCCGGTCACGTCGAGGGCAAGGTCGACTACCAGCAGAACCCGCCGGCAGGCGGTGAGCACAACCCCGTCTGGCTCAACTGCGGCGTCTACACCGAGCCCGTCCCGAACGAGAACGCGGTCCACGACCTCGAGCACGGCGCCGTCTGGGTCACCTACGACCCGTCGATCTCGGCCGATGAACTCGCGAAGCTCAAGTCCCTCATCCCGAGCACCTACGTCGTGCTCTCCCCCTACAAGGACCTGCCGTCGCCCATCGTGCTGAGCGGATGGAACGTGCAGCTGCAGGTCAGCAACGCGAGCGACAAGCGCATCCCGCAGTTCTTCCAGGAGTTCTGGAAGAGCGCGAATGTTCCCGAGCCGGGCGCGCCGTGCACGGGCGGCCTCGACGGTCCGGGAAAGAGCTAGTCGGGTGTCCTCATGCGATCGGCCGGTCGACGACGCTGTGCCCGACGGCGCTGACGTCGCTGCCGTCGCTCACGTCGCTCACGTCGATGACGCAGCCCTCGACGACGTCACGGACGAGGAGCTCGCGGCCCACGATCACGCACCGTCCAGCCGGACGCGCATCGTGGTCGCGGTCGTCGCCATCCTCGCGGTCGTCGCGGCCGCAGCGATCGGCTTCTCCGCCGGTCGCCTGAGCACCCTCGCCGACCCGACCCCCACGACGACGAGCGTCGAGGCCGGTTTCTCCCGCGACATGCAGGTGCACCACAACCAGGGCGTCGAGCTGTCGCTCATCGTGCGCGATCGCACCGACGATCCGGCCGTCCGTACCCTCGCCTACGACATCACGGTGACGCAGGGCCAGCAGTCGGGCCAGCTCTACGACTGGCTCGTCCAGTGGGGTCTGCCGCAGGCCGAGAGCGAGCCGTCGATGACGTGGATGTCGAAGCCCACGCTGGCGGGCGCCCCCGGGCATCAGCACACGGCGGATCCCACCGCGCCGGCGCATGTACCGGGCGGGCCGATGCCTGGACTCGCGACACCAGGGCAGATCGCGCAGTTGCAGGCCGCCTCCGGCGTCGAGGCGGAGCGTGTGTTCCTGACACTCATGATCGCCCACCACAAGGGCGCGGTCGAGATGGCGGAGGCCCTCGAACCACGGACGACGAACGGTCCGGCGCTCGCGTTCGCGAAGTCGGTCATCGTCAGTCAGGACGCCGAGATCGACCTCATGACGAACATGCTCGCCGAGCGCGGCGGTCCGATCGCCCTCGTCCCCTGACCCGCGGTCCCTGAGCCCGTCGAAGGGCCCGGTCCCTGAGCCTGTCGAAGGGGAGAGCCCGACTCGAGATCCCCACGCTTCGACAAGCTCAGTGACCGGACACGACACGCTCAGTGACCGGAACGGACCGCCGTCCTACGCATCCCCGTCGTGCAGCCGCTCGAGCGCGAGCTCCACGGCATCGGCGGCGGACAGCTGCTCGTCCTTCATGATCTCGGTCAGCAGTTCGGCGGCGTGCACGGTGATCGCCACGGTCGCGTGCGGCGGTTCGGCGCCGTCCTCGGGCAGGCTCCGCCGGCGTCGTTCACCGATGCCGAGGATCGACGATCGCAGGAACCCCGCGCTCGCCACGACATCGATCTCCCAGTGCCCGTTGCGCCGGTCGGCCACGACGTTCCCACGGCGGATGTTCGTCATGAGCGACGACCGGCTCACATGCAGTCGCGCAGCGAGATCGGTCGTGCGGATGCCGATCGGCAGACCGTCGATGAAGTCCGCGACGAGGGCATCCTGAAGCTGCGCCCAGGCCTCGTCGGGAGCGAGGGGGGCGCGGTCTTCGGGTCCGTCGGCAGGTGTGTCCGCCACGGTCCACCCCCTTGCCGATCGTGTCGTCCGACATCCATCGTGCAACGATTCGCCGGAATCCGCTTCCCCCAATGCGGGCCACCCCGGTTCGCGGGGTAGTGCACGGAAACCGCAGGTGGCGAAAGCAAACGGCCCCGTCCTGCAGCTGCAGGACGGGGCCGTTCGACGCTGGTCGTGACTAGACGAGCGGCGAGGTCTTCTTCGTGCCGTCGAACAGCAGCTTGAAGCTGAATCCGGCGATGAGCGCACCGATGATCGGGAACACGATGAACACCCACACCTGTGCGAGCCAGTCGCCGCCGCCGTAGATAGCGGTCGCAATGGAGCGGGCCGGGTTGATCGAGGCGTTGTCGATCGGGATGGCGATGAGGAGGAGGAGCGTCAGCGTGAAGCCGATCGCGATGGGGGCGAAGCCGGCGACCGCGCGAGCGTGCGTCACGCCGAGGATCACGTAGAGGAACACGGCCGTGATGATGACCTCGATCACGATGGCGGAGCCGAGGCCGAAGCCGCCCGGCGACTGCTCACCGAAGCCGTTCGAGACGAAGCCGCCCGCGACGGCCGCATCGAGGAAGCCCTTGGGGCCGCCCGCTGCGAGACCGAAGATCGCGGTGGCGCCGAGGATCGCGCCGACGAGCTGAGCGACGATGTAGCCGCCCACCTCGCGCCACTCGAAGCGTCCGGCCGCTGCGAGGCCGAGGGTCACGGCGGGGTTGAAGTGGCCGCCGGAGATCGGGCCGAACGCGTACGCGCCGATCATGACCGTGAGGCCGAGGGCGATGGCGACCCCGAGGAAGCCCACACCGAGCGGGTTCGACGAGTCTGCTCCGGGGAACACGGCCGAGAACGTGGCCGTTCCGACGAGGCCGAAGACGAGGAGGAAGGTACCAGCAACTTCGGCAACGAGCTTCGCTGCAGTTGATGGTGACGCCGGCTGGGGCGCATCAGGATACGACATTGGGAGCTCTTCTCAATCGTGAAACAGGGAAACGCAGCATCCAGAGGACGACTGCGTCGGACACCAGAGTATTCGCTGTGAATCTCCTGCGCACGTACCCTACGTCGTGTGTCGTTCGACCGACTGTGCGCTGCATGGCGCGTTCACTGTGCGCTGTGCCGCGCGTTCACCGTGTACTCCGTGTCGGTGTGATCGCCGCGCACGGGCAAGAACTGCGCATCGAACGGCCGAGCGGGCCTGCATCAGCGCCCGAGCGTCCCCCGCACCACCCCGGCCTCGGCCAGCGCACGCGCCGCCTGCTGATGCTTGTTCTCGATGGATTTCCCGATCTCCTGCGCGAGCCGCGGTTTCGACCGCACGAGCGCATCGATCGTCGGCAACGGCATCCGCAGGACGAGCGTCGTTCCGTCGGCGATGGCGCTCGCCACGGCGATCTCACGGGTGAGCGCGGTCTGGCCGATGAAGTCACCGGAGTCGAGCCGTTGGAAGCTGATCATGCCGTCGTTCGTCGGCACGGCGAGATGTACACCGCCTTCGACGAGGAAACGGATGCTGTCCGGCACCTGTCCGGCGGACTGCACCGTCTCCCCCGGGCCGTAGCGTTCGAGCGTGCACGTCGCGGCCAGCGCGTCGTAGTCGGCTTCGCGGACGTGGAGGGTCGGTGCGAGCGCGACGATGGCCGCGCGCAGTCGTTCAGGGGTCGCGATGGGGTCCGTCGAGTCGCCGTCGAGCGCGAGCCCACGGCGCCGGGCGGCGTACCAGAGCCACGCGCGGAAGAGCGCTGTGGCGTCGCCGGCCGTCGATGGACCGGTGACGGGCAGGGACACCGAGTAGCTCGCGTTCCCGCCGTACGAGGCCGTCGGCGTATCGCCCTTCTCCAGCATCGGCAGGCCGGATGCGACGTCGCGCAGGAGCCGCAGGACGTCGTCCGGCGGGTCGTCGGTGGAGAACTTCACGTCGACGGACGCGGTGTACGCGCCGACCGGCTGGCTCAGGTTCGTGAAGGAGGAGTCGGCGAGCGACGCGTTCGGGACGATCTGGATGCCGTTGCCGGTGTCGATGTGGACCGCACGCCAGTTGACCTCGACCACCCGTCCGCGGACGCTGCCCGTGTCGAGCCAGTCACCGAGCTTGAACGGCTGCTCGAAGAGGAGGAGGAGTCCGGAGATGACCGAGCCGACCGCGTTCTGCAGCGCGAGACCGATGACGATCGAGGTGACGCCGAGCGCAGCGACGAGCCCCCCGACATCGGCGTCCCACACCCAGGAGAAGAGGATCGCGAGACCGACGAGGATGAGGGCCAGACGGGCGAGGTCGACGAAGATCGACGGGATGCGGCTGCGCCACGAGCCCTCCTGCGCGTTCGTGAAGAGGGCGACGTTGAACGCCGACAGCACGAGCAGGATGACGAGGAACCCGAGCAGGGTGCCCACGATCCGCACCCACGTCCACTCGTTCGACTGCCGCGACGCGAAGACGAGGAGCGCGAAGACGGCGGCCACCGGCACGACGTAGTTCCGCAGCAACCGGACGGGTTTCGCTGCGGCCTTCCGGCGCCTGGTGAGGACGCCGAGCACCTCGGTGAGGATGATGAGCAGGACGGGCACGCCGACCGCGATGCCCACCGCCCAGGGGAACCAGGACTCCTGCCACACCTGCGTCATGATTTGGCCTGCACGACTTTCCACACGGGCTGCGAGCCCTCGCGGGTCTCCACGGTGCCCATCGACTCGAACGTCATGGTGTCCTGCATCCGGTCGTACACCCGTTGGCTGACGAAGATGCCGGGTTCGCCGGACACCGTCTGCACGCGGTTGGCGATGCTCACGGCGTCACCCCACATGTCGTAGGCGAGGCTCGCCCGTCCGACGAGACCGCTCGTCACGGTTCCGGAGTCGACGCCGACGCGCAGCGTCAGGTTGGCCTTGTGCTGCGCGTTGAAACGGTCGATGATCGTCCGCATCTCGAGCGCGAAGTCGAGCGTTCTGCGCACGTTGTCGACACGCGGGACGATGAGCCCACAACTCGCGAGATACCCCTCGCGGAGCGTCCGGACCTGCTCGATGCCGAGTCGTTCCGCCGCTTCGTCGAAGCTCCGCACGATGCCGTTGAGGAGCGCGAGTTCTTGCTCGGAGCTGAGGCCGCCGGTGAGGTCGTCGAAGCCGACGAGGTCCGCGAAGACGACCGAGACGTCCTGATGGACCTCGGAGATCGTCTCCTCGCCTTCCTTGTAGCGTTTGGCGACGCTTGCCGGCATGAGGGTGTGGAGCAGCTTCTCGTTCTCCACGCGCTGCTCGTCGATGAGCTCCTGCTTGAGGCGCAGGCTCCGGCTCATGTCGTTGAACGCGTTGCCGAGGTCGCCGAACTCGTCACGCCTCGTCCCCGGCACTTCGACCGTGTAGTCACCACCGGCCACTCGTCGCACAGCCGTGACGAGCGATCGCACGGGTCTCGCGAACACCTGCGCGAGCAGGAGCGACAGCAGTGAGACGACGATGATGATGCCGAGCATCGAGACGATGAGGTTGCGGGTGAAGTCGGTCACCGGGGCGAACGCCTCCGACGCGTCGATCCGCGCGACGATGACCCACTGCAGCCCCTTGAGGTCGAGGGGCGCGTAGGCGGTGAGGTTCTCACCGCCGAGATAGCCCGTTCCGATGTAGGTACCCGTCTTGCCCTGCAGCGCCCGGTCCACGGACACGCTGCGCGTGGGCTGGATCTGCACGGTGCCCTTCACCGCGACGGCGCGCTTCGCGAGCTCAGGCGACGTTCCCGCCGCGATCGCCTGCTTCTCGTACGCCTTCGGATCCTGGATGAGGAGGCGGGACGTCGACCGCATGAGGTGGTCGGGACCCGCGAGGTAGGTCTCACCGGTCTTCCCGAGTCCGTCCTTCTCCCATTCCCCCGACGCCGTCATGATGTCGTTGATCTTGTCGATGGGCACCTGCAGCGCCATCACACCGGTCACGACGCCGTCCTGGCCGACGGGGGAGAAGATCCACTGCGTCGGCACGTTGAACGACGGTTGGTACCGTTCGAAATCGGTGATGCCGACATAGTCGACAGCATTGGACCGGAGCGCCTGCTTGTAGCCGTCCTCGAGGACGCCGCCCTTGTACGGGCCGGTCAGGACGTTGGTGCCGAGATCGACGCCCTTGTAGGCCGAGTAGACGACGTCGCCGTCGGTGTCGATGAGGAGCGCGTCCTCGTAGCCGAAGCGGTTCAGGATCTCCTGGAAGTACTCGTGGTAGCTCGCGTGCGCCGCGGACCAGGCGCTGCCGTCGCCCGCGTCCTGGACGGTGATCGCCTTGTCGTAGTCGAGGTCCTTCGGCGTGTACTCCGCCTGCAGGTACTGCTCCGCCGGGTTCGTCGGGATGAACGCCGCCGAATCGGTCTGGGTGCCCGTGCGCTTCTCATAGGCCGGGATGAACGTCTTGTCGTAGAAATCGGCGACCGCCGCCGCCTTCGCGGGGTCTTCCGGCTGGGCCTCCAACTGCTTGAAGCCGTCGCTGAACGCGACCATCGCATCGTTCACGGACCGGCCGCGCGTGTAGACGACGAGCGAGTCCTGCGTCTGCTGGTAGTAGTTCGTGATCTCGCGCGAACGCGATTCGCGCAGCTCGATGAGGCGCTGGTACGCGGCCTGCTTCAAGGACTCCGTGCCGGACATGTAGCCGACGACGCCTGTGAACACCGAGGCGCCGACGCTCACGAGGAGGAGCATCACGAGCAGTTTGGACTGGATGCTGAAGCCGGGTCGACCGAGGCGACCACGCCCGAGGCCGGCCTTGCGGGCGGGGGGTACGGTGGGTGCCGCGAATGCGGGCGATGGGGCGGACGCATCGTGCGCGCCACCGGTAGGCGGGCCTCCCGCCGAGCCGCCGGACGGCGGAACGGGGGGTACGGGCGGTACGGATGGCGGGGTGGCTTCAGCGGTCATCGTCCCTGTCCTGAACAGCAGCGGCCCGGTTGCCCCACAGGTGGGGGTCGGTTGGCAGCAACTCTAGCCACATGCGTCACACGGATACAACGGTTCCGGCACCCATTTCGGGCAGGTTTCTGAGGTGCTAATCTGCGCCTCTCCGCCTCCCCCTGTTCACAACTCAGGAGCGCTGCGGCGTGTCGTCACCGAAACGCCGCCGCGTCGATCCGACACGCCGACGCTCCCCTGAGTTGTGAACACGGAACGCCGCTTCAGTCCGTCTCCGGGCAGCATCCGACCGCCCCAAGACGCCCCGGGCTCAGGCGCTGACGGTCTGCTGCTCGTAGAGGCGCGCGTACACGCCGTTCGCGGCGAGGAGTTCCGTGTGCGTCCCGCGCTCGACGATGCGGCCGCCGTCGAGGACGAAGATCACGTCCGCTGCGACGATCGTCGACAGCCGGTGGGCGATCGAGACGGTCGTGCGCCCGCGCGTCGCATCATCGAGCGCCACCTGCACGACGCGTTCCGAGATGGTGTCGAGCGCGCTCGTGGCTTCGTCGAGGATGAGGATCTCCGGATCCTTCAACAGGACGCGTGCGATGGCGATGCGCTGCTTCTCCCCACCGGACAACCGGTAGCCGCGTTCGCCGACGATCGTGTCGTACCCGTCCTCGAATCGCATGATCGAATCGTGGATGTTCGCGGCCCGGCACGCGGCTTCGAGCTCGGCGGCCGTCGCCTCCGGTTTCGCGTAGCGGAGGTTCTCGGCGATCGTCGCGTGGAAGAGGTACGTCTCCTGGCTCACGATGCCGATGCGGGACACGAGCGATGCCTGGGTCACCGCGCGCACGTCGGCGCCGGCGACGCTCACCGTGCCGCTCGAGACCTCCTGGAAGCGCGGGATGAGGTAGGAGATCGTCGTCTTGCCTGCGCCGGACGGCCCGACGAACGCCGCGAACTGGCCCGGTTGGATCTCGAAGGAGATCCCGTCGAGCGTGGGCGTGCTCGACGCCGGGGCGTCCGCATAGCGGAAGGTGACGTCGTCGAAGCGGATCGCTGGCGGCGCCTGCGGGAGGTCGACCGCGTCCGGCCGATCGGCGATGGAGGGCTTGAGGTCGAGGTACTCGAAGATGCGGGCGAAGAGCGCCCCTGATGTCTGCAGGTCGAGCGCGACGCGCATCACGCCCATGAGCGGGAACAGCAGCCTGGCCTGGATCGTCGTGAACGCGACGATGGCACCGGCCGTGATGTCCGTCGCCCCGCCCGTCACGAGGTAGCCGGCCACGAGGTACACGATCGCCGGGATCGACGACAGGAAGATGTTGACCATCGCGAAGAACCACTGGCCGCTCATCGCCTGGCTCACCTGCAGACGGATCTGCGTGCGGTTCTCCGAGCTGTACCGCTCGACCTCGGTGGCCTGGCGGTTGAAGCTCTTCGCGAGGAGCACGCCGGACACGCTCAGCGCCTCCTGGGTGATCGCCGTCATCTCCGACAGCGACTCCTGCGTCTTCGTGGCGATGCGCGCACGCACCTGCCCCACCTTCCGCTGCGCGATCACGAGGATCGGCATGAGGATGAGGGCCACGATCGTGAGCTGCCAGTTGAGGATGATCATGGCGACGAGCGCGGAGATCACGGTGACGGTGTTGCCGAGCACGCTCGAGACCGTGTTCGTGAGGACGTTGGCGACCCCGCCGACGTCGTTCTGCAGCCGCGACTGGATGATGCCGGTCTTCGTCTTCGTGAAGAAGCTCAGCTCCATCGCCTGCAATTGGCTGAACAGTTTGATGCGCAACGCACCCATGACACTGTTGCCGACGGTCGCGGTCAGATAGGTCTGCCACACGCCGAGGAGCGCTGCGATGACGAAGAGCGCGACCATGGCGACGACGATCTCGACGAGCGCGGGCAGGTTCGGTTTGCCGCCGTCCGTGGGGAAGAGGCCGACGTCGAACGCCTGCTTGACGAGCAGCGGCGGGATGACGGCGAGGCCGGCGCCGATGACGACGAGCACCATCGTGGTGATGATCTTGCCGCGGAAGGGGATGAAGAGGGCGGCGATGCGCTTGCCGAGATTGGGGATCTTGGGCGCTTCCGCGTTGATGGCCCGTTGGGCTGCAGCGTCCCCGCCGCTCACCCGCGCACCTCCGCGAGGGCCGCCGCCCCCACCACCTCGCATGCTCATATCGTCAGACTATCCCCGCCCGCCGACTCCCCCGCCCACTTGCCCTCACCGGCAGCCCGGTCGGCCACCCCGACCGTCCCTGTTCACAACTCAGGAGCGCCCCGGCGCGGCGCGCCCGACACGCCGCCGCAGACCGCCGACACGCCGCACCTCTCCTGAGTTGTGAACAGCAGCCGGCTGATCGATCGGACTCGCGCGGCTCCTCCACAGGCGACGGCGCACCGCACTTGTCCACAGTTCGCACCGACGGCCACCCGACACGACATCGTCCGGACCACGATCGACGGATGCATCGACTCCAACAGACCGTGTTCGACTTCGGCAGCGTCGCGACCAGGCGCGAGCTGATCGCGGAAGGCTACACGGGCCGTCAACTCGGCTACGCAGTCGCCATCGGCATGCTCCTCCGCGTCAGGAAGGGCTGGTATGCCACACCGGATGCCGACCCGGCGCTCCTCACCGCGATCCGCGTCGGCGGCCGCTTGGGATGCGTGTCGGCCGCCGAAGTGTACGGCTGGGCGACTGCGGAAGGGCACACCGTCCACATCAGCCTCGCCGAGAACGCCTCCCGACTCCGACACTCGGAGACCTGGGCCGTCCACCCGCCGGCGAACGAGATCCCGGGAGTCACCCTGCACTGGCACTCTCCCGTCCGCCGCCCGAATCGTCAGCGGCTCCTGACCTCGCGGTACGAGACGGCTCTGCAGATCGCGTCGTGTCAGGATCCGAATTTCGCGGTCGCCGCATTCGATTCCTTCGTGCACACGGATCCACGCGGGAGCGCCGACATCGAGGAGTGGCTGGGCGATGTCGCGCCGCGATTCCTCGAGACGCTCCCGCGGCGGGAGGCCGGATGCCACAGCTTCCTCGAGACCATCGGCCGCATCCGCTTGGAACGCTCCGGCCTCACGGGCCGGCATCAAGTCGACGTCGACGGCGTCGGCCGGGTCGATCTCCTCATCGACGACTGGCTCGTCATCGAATGGGACGGACGCGAGTTCCACGATCGACCCGACGCCCACGAGCAGGACCGCTGGCGCGATGCGATGCTGACGGCGCGCGGCTACCGCGTGCTGCGATTCAGCTATCGCATGGTCATGGACGATTGGTGGGCCGTCATCGGCGCCATCCGCGCCGCCCTCGTGTCGCGCGTCTGACCCGCTGACCGCGCTGCGCCAGACCCTGAGACTCCTCGCGTGTGTTCACAACTCAGGAGCGGTGCGGCGTGTCGCTCCCGACACGCCGCAGCCGGGCGCCGACACGCCGAGACGCTCCTGAGTTGTGAACAGCCCGGACACACGGATGCCCGGGCGCCGAAGCACCCGGGCATCCACGATCGACGACGCTGTCGATCAGCTCGGCGGAAGGACTCGGATCATCCCTTCGTCGAGCCGGCCAGCAGACCGCGCACGAAGTAGCGCTGCAACGCGAAGAACACGAGGAGTGGCACGAGGATCGACACGAAGGCGCCCGCGGTGAGCAGCTGCCACTCGTTGCCTCGGGTACCGGTGATCTCTGCGAGCAGTTTCGTGATCGGGGCGACCTCGCCGTCCGCGAAGATGAGGGCGACCAGGAGGTCGTTCCACACCCACAGGAACTGGAAGATCGCGAACGAGGCAATGGCCGGCATCGTGAGCGGCAGGACGATGCGGAAGAATATCTGCCCGTGTCCGGCGCCGTCCACGCGAGCGGCCTCGATGACGTCCGCAGGGATCTCCGCGACGAAGTTGTGCAGCAGGAAGATCGCGAGCGGCAGGGCGAACATCGTGTGCGCGATCCACACCTGCGCGTACGTCCCGCTCGCGTCGAGTCCTTCGCCCACCTGCAATCCGAAGATGTTCAGCCCGCGGGAGAACGTCGACAGCAGCGGCACGAGGGCCATCTGGATCGGCACCACCTGGAGGGCGAACACGAGGATGAACATGAAGTTCTTCCCCCGGAAGTCGATCCACGCGAACGCGTATGCCGCGAGGCTCGCGATGACGAGCGGGATGAGCGTCGCCGGGATGGCGATCGCGATCGAGTTCACCCACGAGCCGGCGAGGTCGAGCGTCGAGTTGCCCGCCTGGAGCACCTGCACGTAGTTGTCGAGGGTGACCTGGAAGTCGGAGAAGATCGTCCACCAACCGGTCGTCTTGATCTGCTGTTCCGGGCGGAACGAGGAGACGAACAGACCGAAGGTGGGGATCGTCCAGATGACGGCGATGATGATCGCGGCGATCGTCGCACCACGGCTGGTGAGCCGCTTCTTGGTGCGCCGGCTCGACGCCTCGAGGCGGTTCTCGCCGGTCTCCAGCTGCTGCTTCGTTGCGGGATCGAGCGGCAGCTCGATCGGGGTGACGGCGCTCATCGGATCTCCCTCTGCTTCTTGATCTGCCTCGCGTTGTAGATGACGATCGGCAGCACGAGGATGAACAGCACCACGGCGAAGGCCGCGGACCGCCCGTTCTCGAAGTTCTTGAACTGGGTGTACATCTCGTTCGCGATGACCGAGGTGCCGTTGTTGCCGGCGGTCATGGTGCGGACGATGTCGAACACCTTGAGCGACGCGATCGAGATCGTCGTGACGACCACGATGAGCGACGAGCGGATGCCGGGCACGATGACGTTGAGGAATCGCTGCCAGGCGGAGGTGCCGTCGAGTTCAGCGGCTTCCAGCTGCTCGGTCGGCACGCCCTTGATGGCTGCGGACAGGACGACCATCGCGAAACCGGTCTGCACCCAGATGAGGACGACGATGAGGAACAGCGTGTTCCACGGTTCGTTCTGCAGCCACTGCACGGGCGTGCCGCCGAACCAGACGACGATCTGGTTGAGCAGACCGATCTGCTCCTGGCCGCTCTCACGGTACGCGTAGACGAACCGCCAGATGATCGACGCACCCACGAAGGAGATCGCCATCGGCATGAAGACGAGGATCTTGTAGTACTTCTCACCGCGCGACTTGTCGATGAAGACCGCGTACGCGAGTCCGAACGCCGTGGACAGGGCGGGGACGAGGAGCACCCAGATGATCGTGTTGACGATCGTGCGGATGGCGCTCGGCTGGGTGAAGAGCCAGACGAAGTTGTTGAAGCCGACGAAGTTCTTGCCGGAGGCGGACATGAAGGCGGCGATCGTGGTGCTGATCGTCGGCAGGATGAGGCCGATGATGAGCAGGATCACGGCAGGTGCGAGGAAGCCGACCAGTTGGACGAGGTACCCGGCGCCGCGTTTGGAGCGGTAGTCGAGGAGGAAGAGGATGCCGCCGAGGACGGCTGCGACGACGGCCGCCCAGAGGAACGAGCCGAGGAAGAGGACCACCACGACCGGGACGACGATGCAGAACGCGAGCCGGATGACGGTGTACAGCGTGCCGGAGCGCGGCGCGATGTCGATGAAGAAGAGCAGGAGCGCGACGACCAGGCCGAAGGCGAGGACGACGATCGGGATCTGGAGGAACGGAGAGAGCTCTCCCAACCAGTTGAGGAAGCCTGACATGTGTTGCCTTTCGAGTACGGCACTGGACTCAGGAAGCGACGCTCCGGAACGGTCCCGGGTGCGTCGCGATGCGGACGCCTACGGGGCATCGGGAGGCGAGAAGCCCTCCGATGCCCCGCGAGCGTTCCGTGTCAGATCACTCCGACGGCCAGCCGGACTCGATCTGCTCGAGCACCGAATCGGTGCTGTCGCCGTTGATCCAGTTGACCATGCCCTTCCAGAACGAGCCTGCTCCGACCGATCCGGGCATCAGGTCGGATGCGTCGAAGCGGAACGTGGTCTTCGGGTCCTGGAGGATCTCGATAGCCTGGGAGAGGATCGGGGTGGAGGCGTTGGCCGGGTCGAGGCCGTTGTTGGCGGAGATGACGCCACCCAGCTTGACCCGCTTGTTGGCCCACTCGGGGCTCGACAGGTACTCCTGCACCTTGACGGTGTCCGCGTCGTCGTTGAACGCGCCGACGATCTCGCCACCACCGGTGACGGCCGTCGCGCCCTCTTCGATGCCGGGGGTCACGAAGGCCCACACGTCGCCGTCTTCAGCGACCTTGGCGCCGGCGTCCTCGAGGAAGCCGGAGTAGAAGGAGGCCTGGTGGTGCAGTGCGCACGTGCCGTCCGCGACCTTGGGGGCGACATCGCCGAACTCGGTCGAGTTGATGCTGGTCACGTCGCCGAAGCCCGCGTTGACGTACTGCGGGTTGAGGAGGATCTTGCCGACGGAGTCGAAGGCTTCCTTGATCTTCGGGTCGGTGAACTTCACCTTGTTGGCGACCCATTCGTCGTAGACGTCGGGGCCCTGTTCGCGGAGGACGAGGTCTTCGACCCAGTCGGTGCCGGGCCAGCCGGATGCGTCACCGGAGGCGAAGCCGGCGCACCAGGGTGCGGTTCCCGTCTTCTCCTGGATCGTCTTGGTCACGGCGAGCAGTTCGTCCCACGTCTTGGGGACGGTGACGCCCCACTCGGCGAACTTCTTGGGCGAGTACCAGACGAAGCCCTTGACGCTCGCCATGAGCGGCGCGCCGTAGAGGGTGTCGTTGACGGTGCCGTAGGCTGCCCAGTCCTTCGACCAGTACTTCTCGACGTTCGCCTTGACGCCGTCGGGAGCCGGCTTCAGGTAGTCGCGCTTGGCGAGGTCCGCGAGCAGACCGGGCTGTGGGAAGATCGCGAGGTCGGGCGGGTTGCCGCCCTGTGCGCGGATGCCGATCTGCGACTCGAACTCTTTCGAGGACTCGTACTTGATCTTGATGCCGCTGTCCTTCTCGAAGTCGGCCCAGCTCTCCTCGAGCAGTTTGGCTTCGGTGTCGGCGATGGTGCCGTAGATGGTGACGGTGTTGTCATCCTTGCCGGATCCGCCTCCCGATCCACCGGAACACGCGGTCAGCGCGATCCCGGCCACAGCCAGTGCTGCGAGCGGCAGGGCCGCGCGACGGGTTCGAATGAAACTCATCTGTGTCCTCCTCATTGAGTGATGCAGTCGGGAATCCGCCGATGTGAGACGGCGATTCACTGCTGGTGCGTGGAGTTCGGGCCTCATCATGAGGAACCGATTCCATGCGTCAAAATACGGCAACCAGCGAAGGATTACAAGCACGAGAACATAACGAATGACTCAATGAGAGCGCTCTCATGATTTCGCGGTTCAGAAGCCGCAGAAGTGCTGTCTGAGACTCGTCTGAGCACGGCAAACTCATGTTCCACATCCGTTCCACATTCGCTACTGTGTGTTCTATCCAATGGAGGAGGAACGATGGCGGGCGCGATCAGCGATGTCGCCGCTCTCGCGGGCGTCTCGAAGGCGACGGCGTCGAGAGCGCTCACCGGTCGGGGATACGTGTCGTCCGAGACGAAGGAGCGCGTCATCCGGGCCGCGGCCGAGATCGGCTACGTGCCCTCCCCCATCGCCGCGAGTCTCGTGACCGGCCGCACCAAGAACATCGGCGTCATCACGCCCTTCGTCGGGCGATGGTTCTTCGGCGAGATCCTCGAGGGCGTCGAAGCGGCCCTCCTCGACCGCGGCTACGATCTCACCCTGTACAACCTGCACCCGGATTCACCGGATCGCGACCGCGTCTTCGACTACTTCCTCGCCCGCAAGCGCTTCGACGGGATGCTCGCGATCGGTGTGGAGACGACAGCGGACGAGGTCGAGCGGCTGCTGCGGATCGAGCGGCCGATCGTCGGCATCGGCGCGATCCAGGGCATCCCGTGCATCTCGATCGATGACGAGACGGTGGCGAGTGATGCGACGGAGCATCTGCTGACGCTCGGGCACACGCGGATCGTGCACCTCGGAGGCATCGGTGCCGAGGATCACCCGCACACGGTGCAGGGCCGACGGTACGCAGGGTTCAGAGCGGCGATGGCGCGGGCCGGCCTGGGCGTCGAGCGCGCGTTCTTCACGGCCGAGCTGTCGGTGCCGGGCGGCTACGAGGCGGCGGCCCAGCTGTTGCGCGACGTCCGCACCAGGCCGACCGCAGTGTTCGCGGCGACGGACGAGCTCGCGATCGGTGTCATCATCGCCGCCCGTCGACTCGGGATCGCAGTGCCCGCGGAACTGTCCGTCATCGGGATCGACGGGCACGAGTTCGCGGAGATGTTCGCGCTGACGACCTTCGAGCAGCATCCGCAGGCGCAGGGCGCGTATGCCGTCTCGCTCCTGCTCGATCACCTCGACGACCACGCCGCCGACCCGGCTGCGGACTCCTCGTCGGCGACTTCCCCTGCTCCACTCGCCCCGGAGCCGTGGCCGACCCGTCTCGTCGTCCGGTCCAGCACCACGCGGCCCGACCAGCCTCCGTCGGTCCTCTGACCCCCGGTCACTGAGCCACAGCCCGGTCACTGAGCCTGTCGAAGTGCACCCGGTCACCGAGCCACACCCGGCCACTGAGCCTGTCGAAGTGCACCTTCGACAGGCTCAGCGACCAGCGCCCGAGCGGCTCAGGCCTCGGCGGTCGTGAGGACGATGGCCTCTTCGAGGTCGGTCTCGACCGGCCCGTCGACGCGCGTCAGCCACTTCCGGCCGAACACGATGATGAGCATCGCGATCACGATCGACCCCGCGGCCGCGTAGTACGGCGCGGCGGGCGCGATGAGCTTCGCGATCTCGGCCGCTGCGGGCGGAGCGATCGCGCCGCCGAGGAACCGCACCGAGGAGTACGCGGAGGACGCCACGTTGCTCGGCAGGTCGGTCGCCTCCATCACGCACTCGGTCAGGACCGTGTTCATCACGCCGAGCAGCAGGCCGCCGACGATGATGCAGACGATGAGTCCCGTCGTCGACTCGATGAAGAACCCCGCGGCGATGAGATCGAGCGCGAGGAGCGGCAGCACCGTCTTGAGCACGGTCGTGCGGCGCATCCGGGCGGTCAGCATCGGTGCGACGAAGACGCTCGTGATAGCGAGGGCCAACCCCCAGCCGAAGAACGTGAACCCGAGGCCCATGGCGCTCAGGCCGAGCGGGAACGGCGAGTACGCGAGGAGCACGAAGAAGCCGATGTTGTAGAACAGTGCGGCCGCGGCGAGGATGCCGAGCGACGGGATCGCGAGCGCCTTGAACGGAGCGGACAGCTTGAGCGGCGTGGGCTTCTGCGGCTCCGATTTCAGGAGCACGGCGATGGCGATGAAGCCGACGGCCATGAGCGTCGCGGTGCCGAAGAACGGCCACTTCCAGCCGATGCCGCCGAGGAGACCGCCGAGGAGCGGACCGACCGCGATGCCGATGCCGAGTGCCGCCTCGTACAGGATGATGGCGCTGGCCCGGCCGCCCGACGCGGCTCCGACGATGGTCGCGAGAGCGGTCGAGATGAAGAGTGCGTTGCCGAGGCCCCAACCGGCACGGAAGCCGATCACGGCGCCCACCGATTCGGACAGGCCGGCGAGGAGCGCGAACACGACGATGAGCGCAAGGCCGATCATGAGCGTGCGCTTGGCGCCGATGCGGCTGGAGATCCAGCTCGTGAACAGCATCGCGAAGCCCGTGACGAGGAGGTAGCTCGTGAAGAGCATCTCCGCCTGGGTCGGGCTCGCCTTCAGGTCTGCTGCGATGGCGGGGAGGATGGGGTCGACGAGGCCGATGCCCATGAATGCGATGACGCTCGCGAACGCGACGGCCCAGACGGCTTTCGGCTGCTTGAGGATGCTGCCGAGGCCGGCGGATGCGTGGCCGCTCATGCGGAGGCCTCCAGCTCGGACGCGACGGCGACGCGGTCCTGGATGATCGCGACGGTGCGCGCGAGGGCGGTGCGGTCGGCGGCGTCGAGGTCTTCGAACGCAGGAACGAGGGCGTCGGTCAGCTCGTTGCGCCAGCCGGTGAGCGCCGCGTTCCCCTTGGGAGTGATGGCGATGAGCCACGCGCGGTGGTCGTCGACGTCCGCGATGCGCTTGATCCATTCGCGCTCATCGAGGTTCTGGACGAGCTTCGTCATGGTGGGCTGCGAGACGCGGCTCTGGCGCGCGAGTTCGCCGACCCTGACGGGTCCGACGCTGCTGAGCACGGAGAGGGTTCGCCAGACGGCTGGGGATTCTGAGGACCCGGTGGCCTGGGCGGCAAGACGCGTGAGGCGGTGCGATGCCGTGATGAGGTCGCCGAGGATGGTGTGCAGTTCTGTGTGCAATGGGTTCTCGGTCATGATCATCCCATTATACATAGCTTGGCTATATACATCTCCTCCGACCCCCGACCCGCCCGGCCCTCCACCCCTCCGGTCCCTGAGCCTGTCGAAGAACACCGTTCACAACTCAGGACGCCCTCGGCGTGTCGGCCGCGCCGCGCCGCCTGTCGCCCGCGACACGCCGCATCGCTCCTGAGTTGTGAACACAGCACGATGCCCCGCCGCCATCCGCATGGAGCGGACGGCGATGGGGCATCGCTTCGAGGTCAGCGCATCCAGGTCGTGAAGCCCTGGCTGCACCGCATATCGGGCGGGTGGGCATCGCTCGCCCGCTCGGTCTCGACGGTCATGGACACGAGCATCGCCCGGATCCGGTCGGCGACGAGTCGCCAACGTGAGGTGGTGGTTGACATGGTGGTTCTCCTGATGCAGGGCACCACGAAACGCACGATGACGTGGATGCCTGTTCGAACCGTCGACGAACGTCGTCGACGGGTGCAGGTTCCGTGTCACGTGCAACTCGCCTGGAGCGGCCCTCCCGCATCCACATCGCTGTGGGTACGAAAAAGGGCGCCGCTCCCGAACGAATCGGGGGCGACGCCCTCCGATCACGGAATCACTGCCGGATGCGTGAAGCATCCGTACTCAGGAATCCGCGATCGTCAGCATCAGAACGACCCGAGGGCCGTTCATCACCTCTGTAGCAGTTCTCCCCGCAGGGAGGATTCCCCCGAAGGGGACCGACTACTTGAGGGTGACGGTGGCGCCGGCAGCCTCGAGGGCTTCCTTCGCCTTGTCAGCGGTTTCCTTGTTGGCGCCTTCGATGACTGCCTTGGGGGCGCCATCGACGACTGCCTTGGCCTCGCCGAGTCCGAGGCTCGTGAGCTCACGGACGACCTTGATGACCTGGATCTTCTTTTCGCCAGCAGCCTCGAGGACGACGTCGAAGGAGTCCTTCTCTTCGACCTCTTCGACTGCAGCAGCAGCGCCGCCGGCAGCAGCGACTGCGACGGGAGCAGCAGCGGTGACCTCGAAGGTCTCCTCGAAGACCTTGACGAACTCGCTGAGCTCGATGAGCGTGAGCTCCTTGAACGCGTTGATCAGTTCTTCAGTTGACAGCTTTGCCATGATTTTTCTCCTTGTATCTGCTCCTGCGTCCGACTGTGCCGGCACGCGGGAAGGGGGTTGTTTGCGTCGCGAACCGATTACTCGGCCGCGGACTCCTGCTTCTCACGCAGCGCGTCGACCGTGCGAACGGCCTTCGACAGCGGTGCGTTGAAGAGGTAGGCAGCACCGAACAGCGAGGCCTTGAAGGCGCCGGCCAGCTTGGCCAGCAGCACCTCACGGGACTCGAGGTCTGCGAGCTTGCGCACCTCGTCAGCGGTCAGCGGGTTACCGTCGAAGTAACCGCCCTTGACCACGAGGAGAGGGTTTGCCTTGGCGAAGTCGCGGAGACCCTTCGCGACGGCGACAGGGTCACCGTGCACGAATGCGATGGCGGACGGACCGGCGAGCTCGTCGTCGAACGACGAGATGCCAGCGTTGTTCGCCGCAATCTTGGTCAGCGTGTTCTTCACCACGGCGTAGGTTGCGTCCGCACTGATGTTCTTGCGCAGCGTCTTGAGCTGAGCAACAGTGAGGCCGCGGTACTCGGTCAGCAGAACGGCGGTCGAGCTCTGGAATTTCTCCGTGAGTTCGGCAACCGAGGCTTCCTTGTTCGCCATGGCCACTCCTTTTCGAATCTTGAACGCACACCGCGGAAGCGGTGTGCAACGAGATCGCCG
Organism: Plantibacter lichenum; assembly: GCF_050587525.1. Lineage (NCBI taxonomy): Bacteria > Bacillati > Actinomycetota > Actinomycetes > Micrococcales > Microbacteriaceae > Plantibacter > Plantibacter lichenum. The sequence goes on from NZ_JBOBFT010000006.1 coordinate 206,212, forward strand.
GTGTGTGAAGCACGTCCCAGAAATGGAAAAAGCTCCGGCGCAAGCGCACGGAGCTGGGGTGACCGTTTGCACGGCCGTTCAGATCTTCATACACCTGCGCAGGTCGTCTCTTCCGAGATCTTTCGATCGTTGTGCACTTCTGCGCACCACGATGACCGGCGGTCTTTGGTTTCCTTCAGCATACGTGACGGCGGCGGCCTCGTGCAAATCCGGCCGGCGGCACCCTGACCCCGCCCGCCGAGCCCGCCCCGGCCACCGAGCCTGTCGAAGCACCCGACGAGCACAACTCCTTCGATTCCGACACGTCCCGATCGTGAGGCCCGGAAATCCGGGGCTCCGAAACGGTGACGGTCGAAATCGAAGGAGTTATGACGGTGATGGGCGACGCGAGGTGGGCGCTGGGCGGCGCGAGTGGCCCGCTTACTCGACGAGCTTGCCCGCCGTGGAGACGTCGCGCATGAGCGCTGCGATCTCGGCCGGGATCTCGGGGATCGACTCGCGCTCGATACGACCGGGGCCCGACCACACGAGGTTCACCTGCAGCGATTCGTCGAGCTCGGGATAGTCGCTGCGGTTGTGGCAACCGCGCGTCTCGCGGCGCTCGACGGCGGCTTCGAGGGTCGCCCGGGCCGCGAGGGCCGCGGACTTGAGGTCGAACGCGTGCGCGAGGTCCTGGTAGCCCGCGATGTCCGGGTGCACCCCGACATCGGCGATCCGCGCTTCGATCTGGTCGAGTTCGGCGAGCCCCGCGAGAAGTCCGGCTTCGTCGCGGACGACACCGGCGTGCTCCGTCATCGTGTTCCGGATGGCGCGCTGCAGGGCGCGGACGTTCTCCGGACCGTCCGATGCGAGGAGCTCGTCGATCTCCGCACGGGCTTCTGCGAGCGCCGCAGCGGACCGGGGCTGCGCTTCGAGCCCTTCCGAGTACGCGGCGGCCGCTTCGCCGACGATCCGTCCGAAGACGAGCAGCTCGATGAGCGAGTTCCCGCCGAGACGGTTCGCGCCGTGGAGGCCACTGGAGGCCTCGCCGATCGCGTAGAGGCCGTCGACACCCGTGCTGTGATCCTCCGGACGCACCCACACGCCGCCCATCGAGTAATGCGCGGTCGGCGCGATCTCGATCGGCGTGGTCGTGATGTCGAGCATCTGCAGTTCCAGCATCGTCTGGTAGACACGCGGAAGACGACGCATGATGGTCTCGCGGGGCAGGTGGGAGACGTCGAGCCAGACACCGCCATTGGGCGTCCCGCGGCCCTCCTTGATCTCGGTGTACGCGGCGAGCGCCACCCGGTCACGCGTGGAGAGCTCCATCCGCTCCGGGTCGTACCTGGCCATGAACCGCTCGCCGGACGCGTTGCGGAGGATGCCGCCTTCGCCGCGCGCCGCTTCGGAGATGAGGGTGCCCGCCGCGTTCTCCGGCTCGATGATGCCGGACGGGTGGAATTGGACGAGCTCTGGATCGCGGATCTTGCCGCCGGCTTCCACGGCGAGACGGAAGGAGTCGCCCGTGTTCTCATCGCGTCGTGAGGAGGTGCGGCGCCAGATGCGGTTGTGGCCGCCGGCCGCGAGGATCACCGAGTCGGCGTGGATGACGTAGCGAGTGCCGTCCTCGACGTCGAAGCCGTACGCGCCGAAGATCACGTTGTCCTTGACCAGCAGACGCGTGATGTAGACCGTGTCGAGGATCGGGATCTCCAGCTGCGTGGCCCGGTTCACGAGTGTGCGCTGGATCTCGAGGCCCGTGTAGTCGCCGGCGAACGCGGTGCGACGGAAGGTGTGGGCACCGAAGAAGCGCTGGCTGATGCGGCCGTCCTCTTCCCGGGCGAAGGGCATCCCGTACCGTTCTAGGTCCTCGATGCCACGGGCGGCGCCCTCCGTGACGATCTGCACCGTCTCCGGGTTCGCGAGCAGGTAGCTCTCCTTGAGCGTGTCCGCCGCGTGCTGCTGCCAGGTGTCCTCCGGGTCGATCGTCGCGAGGGCCGCGTTGATGCCGCCGGCGGCGAGCGAGGTGTGCGCGTCCGCTTTCGGCCGCTTCCCGACGGCGAGCACGTCGACCCCGCGTTCAGCGAGTTCGATCGCTGCACGAAGGCCCGATCCTCCCGTACCGATGACGAGGACGGAGGTGGCGATCCGTCGTTCGGACGACTGCATGGTGTCTCCCTTATTCGATGGTGCTGTCGCAGCTCTGACCGGCCGGCCTCGTCCGATGTGACGGACGGTGGGCGTGGATCAGGGCGTGTGCCGTTCGTCGGTGACGGTGGTCCGCTCGATCGTGCGGCACAGGCGGTTCACTCGGACGTTCGTGCTGCAGCCGATCCAGAGTGAGAAATGTTGGCGGGTCGCTTCGTCCACGTGGACCCATTCGTCGAGCCATGCCTCGACGGCGCGAACGAGCGGTTCGCCTTTGGCCGCGCCCGCGCCGACCCGTTCCTCGCTGCGGCGGAGGTCGCGGCACAGCCAGGTGACGTTGACGCCAGGGGGCGCTTGCAGGTGCTCGATCTGGATCGCTCCGAAGACCTCGATGAAGACCTGTCCCGTCGCGTCGAGCGGGAGGCGTCCGAGGATGGAGCGGATGGAGTGGAGATCGGCGGCATCACCGGCGATGAGGAGCGGCCCGTCGAGCTCGCTCCAGTGGCCGTGATCGTCGTCAGGACGCTGCATACCATCCACTCTAAGTTAGGTAACCCTTACCAGCCACCCTTTCGCCCCATTCCCACCCTTTCCCCAGTCTCCAATCCCCAGTCTCTTCTGCCGAGGGGTCCCAAATTGCGGGTGCCACCTGCGCCGCACCCGCAATTAGCGACCCCTCGGCAGAAGAGGACGGACGTGTCAGGAGTGCGTGCGAGGGTGGAGTCATGTTGCAGACGCTCGCCGTATCCGGGTACCGGTCCATCCGGGACCTCGTCGTCCCACTCCACGGCCTCGACGTCATCACAGGGGCGAACGGATCCGGCAAGTCCAACCTGTATCGCGCCCTCCGCCTCCTCGCGAGTGCGGGCGACGACACCGTGATCGGGGCGCTCGCACGAGACGGCGGCCTCGCCTCCACCCTGTGGGCAGGACCCGAGACCATCAGCCGGGCGATGCTCGACGGCGACGTCCCGGTGCAGGGCACACGGCGATCGAGCACCATCGGCCTCAAGCTCGGCTTCGCGACCGACTCCCTCGGCTACCTCATCGACCTCGGCCTCCCCCAAGCCGACGGGTCCGTGCGCACACTCTTCGCCCGCGACCCAGAGATCAAGCGGGAGCAGATCTTCAGCGGCGGCATCGCGAAGCCGAGTTCACTGCTCGTCGAGCGGAAGGGGCCGTCGGTCCGGATCCGCGACGGCGGCTGGCATCCCGTCGGCCGCAGCCTCGCACCCTACGAGAGCGTCCTGACCGAGCTGTCCGACGCCGATGCCGCGCCGGAAGTCCTGCGGATCCGCAACCAGGTCCGCGGGTGGCGGTTCTACGACCACTTCCGCACGGACCCGACCGCGCCGGTCCGCTCGCCGCGCATCGGCACCAGGACACCGGTGCTCGACCACTCGGGCGATGACCTCGCGGCGGCGCTGCAGACGATCATCGAATCAGGGTGGCGCGACCGCCTCGACCGTGCGATCGACGACGCGTTCCCGGGGAGCGTCCTCCGCGTCGACGGCGGTGAGGGCATGTTCACCCTCGAACTGCGCCAGCCAGGCATGCTGCGCCCGCTCGGCGCCGGTGAACTCTCCGACGGGACGCTCCGCTACCTCCTGCTCGCGGCCGCGCTGCTCACCCCGCGCCCGCCGGAGCTCATGGTGCTGAACGAGCCGGAGACGAGCCTGCACGTCGACCTCCTGCCGAAGCTCGCCCGTCTCATCGTCGCGGCGAACGAGGACACCCAGATCCTCGTCGTCTCACACGCACGCGGGCTGATCGATGCGCTGCAGGAGGAGAGCGATGCCCATGAGCACCGGCTCGTGAAGCAGCTCGGGCAGACGACGCTCGAGGGGCAGGGCCTGCTCAGTGCGCCCCCCTGGAACTGGGGCTCGCGCTAGGGGCCGGTGCTCCGCCGACAAGCTCAGGGACCGGAACGCACCGGTCACCGAGCCTGTCGAAGTGCCTCCCCACCCTTCGACAAGCTCAGGGACCGGAACGCACCGACCACTGAGCCCAACCACCGGTCACTGAGCCTGTCGAAGTGGGGACGCGGACCATCCGAGCAACACACCTCGACACGCTCAGGGACCAGAGGCCGGGCTAGGACAGGGCAGCCGCCACGAACGCCCGGATCAAGTCGACCGACTTCACGCCGGGCGCCGACTCGACCCCGCTCGAGACGTCGACGCCGGCCGGCCGCAACTCCGCAACGAGCGCAGCGACGTTGTCCGGCCGCAATCCGCCCGCGAGGATCCAGTCGCGATGCGGTGGATCCGCGAGGAGCGACGACGCATCGAACGTCTCCCCCGCCCCGGGCACGGGCGCGTCGATGAGCAGCAGGTCCTCGTGGAAGTCGTCGCGGCGCTCGTCGGCCGCGTACGACGCAGCGCTCGTGGCCCGGATCGTCTTCCAGCCGCCGTCGTGCAGCCGATGATGGTCGGCGGGCGGTTCATCGCCGTGCAGTTGCACCCACCCGACCCCGGATTCGCGTGCGATCGCGACGACCTCGTCGATCGGCTGCTTCCGGAACACACCGACCGTCGCGACCCCCTCAGGCACGTCGGCGATGAGCGCGCGCACTGTCGCCGCATCGGTCGTTCGAGGACTCCGCGGCGCGAAGACGAAGCCGATCGCGTCGGCGCCGGCCTCGATCGCCGCTCGCACGGTCTCGGTCGTCTGCAACCCGCACACCTTCACCCACATGCCGCCAACGCTACCCGTCCGGCTCGCGAGGTGTCACGAATGGCTCGTCCGATGCCTCAGGACTGGCCATGTGCGACATCTCGCGGGCCAGGCGGTCAGGCGGGGAGGGTGACGCGGAAGGTCGTGCGGCCGGGGGCGGTGTCGACCGTCACCTCGCCGTGGTGCGCGACGACGACGGCCTGCACGATCGCGAGGCCGAGGCCCGTGCTGCCCGTTGCGCGCGACCGGGAGTCGTCGCCGCGGACGAAGCGCTCGAACAGCGTGGGCACGATGCGTTCGTCGATGCCGGGGCCATCGTCGCTCACGGTGAGCACGGCGACATCGCGCCCGTCGCGCCGCTCGACCGACAGCGCGGTCCGCACGGTCGTTCCGGCGGGCGTGTGCACGCGGGCATTGGCGAGGAGATTCACGATGACCTGTTGCAGCCTCGCCCAGTCCCCCGTCACGACGACGGGCTCCTCCGGGAATGCGATGTCGTACACGTGATCGGGGCCCGCGACGTGCGCGTCTCCGACGGCCGCGATCGCGAGCTCGGTCAAGTCGACCGGTTTGCGGGCGAGTTCGCGGCCCTCGTCGAGGCGGGCGAGGAGCAGCAGGTCCTCGACGATCGTCGTCATCCGCCCCGCTTCGGAACGGATGCGGCCGAGCGAGTGCGTGACATCGTCTGGCAGCGCATCCGGGTTTCGGGCGGCGAGCTCGGAGTATCCGCTGATCGACGCGAGGGGCGTGCGGAGTTCGTGGCTCGCATCGGAGACGAACCGTCGCACCTTGTTCTCGCTCGCCTGCCTGGCGTTCAGTGCGGACGACACGTGTCCGAGCATGCGGTTGATCGCGGCGCCGACACGTCCCACCTCGGTGCGCGGATCGGTGTCGCTCTCCGGCACGCGGACCGCCAGCGCCACCTCGCCGCGGTCGAGGGGCATCTCGGCGACGACCGATGCGGTCGCGACGACCCGGTCGAGCGGACGCAGGGAGATGCGGACGATGATGAACGCGGCGATGCCTGCGACGATCAGGACGAGGATGCTCACGCACGCGATCATCCCGACGAGCTGGCCGACGGTCGATTCGACTCCGCCGAGAGGGAGGCCGACGACGCGGGTGCCGTCGAGTCCGTCCGAGACGGCGACGACCCGGTACTCCCCCGTGCCGTTGCCGAGGTCGACGGTGCGCGGCTCGTCTCCTGCTGCGACCGTGAGGATGACGGCGTCCTGTTCCTCGCTGCACGGGACGGCGGCGCCCTCGGTGTCGAGGTAGCCGGCGTCGACGACGACGCCCGCACGCACGATGGCGCCGAGCGCGCCCGGGCCGAGACCCGGCAGCCCGATGAACGCCGGCGGTTCGCGGGTGCCGCCGTAGGGGTTTGCGACGCCCGGGTCGATGAGACCGGACGTGCCGCCGCCCTCATGACCGAAATTCGCAGCTCGATCAGCCGCTTTCACCAGTTGGAGGTCAACGCCCTCGATGAGCAGTCCACGCATCGAGACGGCGCTCGCGACGCCGACGATGACACTGCCGAGCGCGAGGAGGCCGACGACCACGAGGAGGAGCCGGCGGCGAAGCGTCCACGGTGCTCGCTTGGGGCGATCGGGACCGGCGCTCGTCGCGGTGGAGGAACCGCCGGGGCCCGCTGAACCGCCTGCGCCGAAGGCACCGGCACCGGCGCTGCTGCTCCCGCCCGCGAGCGCCGCCCGCCGCGCAACCGCGGACGGAGGCCCGGACGGAGAACCCCCGGACGGCGCCCCGGCCGACGAACCCCGTGGAGACGTGCTTGAGGTCACGGCTGCACCGTCGGGATCTTCAGCATGTAGCCGGCTCCCCGCACGGTGTGGATCATCGGTTCGCGTCCCGCATCGATCTTCTTGCGCAGGTAGGAGATGTAGATCTCGACGACGCTCGCACGACCGCCGAAGTCGTAGCTCCACACGCGGTCGAGGATCTGCGCTTTGCTGAGGACCCGGCGCGGGTTGCGCATGAGGAAGCGCAGCAGTTCGAATTCGGTGGCGGTGAGCTCGATCGATTCGCCGTCGCGGGTGACCTCGTGGCTGTCCTCGTTGAGCACGAGATCGCCGACGATGATGTCCGGCCCGGACTCCTCCGCGGACAGGAGGGTGGAGCGGCGGATGAGCCCGCGCAGCCTGGCGACGACCTCTTCGAGGCTGAAGGGCTTGGTGACGTAATCGTCCCCGCCCGCTGTAAGGCCGGCGATGCGGTCGTCGAGCGAGTCCTTCGCGGTGAGGAAGAGGACGGGGACGTCGCTTCCGGATCCGCGCAGACGCGCAAGGACCTGGAGCCCGTCGAGGTCGGGCAGCATGATGTCGAGCACGATCGCGTCAGGTCGGAAGTCACGTGCCACGCTGATCGCCTCGCGACCGTCCGCCGCCGTGCGGATCTCCCAGCCCTCGTAGCGGAGCGCCATCTGGAGGAGGTCGGTCAGGGTCGCTTCGTCGTCGACGACAAGGACGCGGACGGCCGTGCCGTCGGCTCGCTTGAGAACGGTGCGGGCGGCGGTCGTTCCGGAGGTCTGAGTGGTCACGGGAACAGTATTCGCCTGGATTCTATGAACCGTCTATGACTTTCCCTCACGCGCCATGTGCATCGGCTGCGTGGTGGGAGTCGGCTCTGGCGGGAGTCGGCGCACTGCCTCACGGCCAGAGCATGCCGTGGGACCAGGGCGACGACGGACCAGTCGACTCGCGCTCGTATCGGACCCGCAGATGCGCGCGGTCGCGGGAGGCCTGCCAGAACTCGACCGCGAGCGGCCGGACCAGGAAGACGGTCCATCCGGGCGCGACGATGTCGGGCTCCGCCTGCACCCGTTCCCGTGCCGCGGCTGCAGCGGTCTCGTACTCGGCCTGCGACGCGAGCGGTTCGCTCTGCCGTCCCACGAGTGTCGACGAACGCGATGCCTCCGGTCGCGCGAGGAAGTCGGCAGCCGCGAGCTCGTCGGGCATCGCCTCGACCACGCCGACGATCCGCACCTGTCGGCCCCGGGTCGGCCAGAAGAAGGTGAGCGCCGCACGCGGGTCCTCGGCGAGCGCCCGACCCTTGGGGCTTCCGGTGTTCGAGGCGAATTGCCAGCCGTCGTCGTCGACGTCCTTGAGGATCACGATCCGCGCATCCGGACCGGTCTCAGGAGTGGCGGTGGAGACGGTCATGGCGTGGGCGGCCTGGACACCCGCGGAAGCGGCATCGGCGAGCCATTCGAGGAACAGGTCCACGGGCGCCTCGGGAACTCGCGCGGGATCGAAGTCCGGTGACGGCGTCGTGAACACGGGCAGCGAGCGCAGCCATTCGCGGGTGCTCGCTGCCGGCCGGGTCTGCTTCTGCGGGTCGCTCATCTCCCCATCCTCCCGCCAACGTCCCCAGTCCCCCACCCACACCTCCGTTTTCGTGCAAAAAGTGCCCTCGGAACCGGCGGTATTGCACGAAAACGGAGGTCTGGGGGCTGGGGTGATTCATAGGAACGGCACTGCACCGGCATAGCGAGGGTTCATACGGTCTCCTCCAGAACTCGACAACACGAAGGAGCACCATGTTCGGAACGTACCTCCGGCGGGAGTTGACCGGCCGCCGCAAGCAGACGGTGATCATCGCGATCGGCATGGCCCTCGCCATCGCCCTCGTCATCATCGTCGACTCCGTCTCGGCGGGGGTGCGGACGGCCCAGGCCTCCGTACTGCAGTCCGTGTACGGCGTCGGCACCGACATCACCGTGAGCCAGGCACCGGCGGCGCCGACAGAAGGCTCCGGCGGCCCGCGCGAGAACTTCGCGTTCGGCGGCGGCGAAGGCCGGGAGTCCGGCGGCACCACGACCGTCAACCAGTCGCGGCTCACCGCAGCGCGTGGATCGACGACGTTCGACGCCACCGCGCTCGACACGATCTCCGGCATCAGCAACGTGAAGTCGGCGGCGGCGACCCTCTCGCTCAACAACATCACCTTCACGGGCGAACTCCCGAGCCAGGCGCAGGGCGGCACGTCCGGCGGCACCGGGACGGGCGAAGCGCCAGGCGCAGGCGGGACCGGGACCGGCACGTCCACCGGCGGCGCCGACGGCCGCGGGGGCAGCTCCTTCGGCATCGAATCGGTCACGGTCCTCGGCCTCGACCCCACGGCGGACGCCGTCGGCCCGCTCTCCGCAGTGACCCTCAAGGACGGCCGCAGCCTGACGAAGGCCGACATCGGCACCGACAACGCCGTGCTCGATGCGAGCTACGCGACGGAAGCCGGCCTCGCGACGGGCGGCACGATCGATCTCGGCGGCACGACCTTCACGATCGTCGGCACCGTCACCTCCTCCGACGCCGATGCCGCGACCGCCTCGAACGTCTACATCCCGCTCGATGTCGCCCAGACCCTCTCCGGCGAGACCGGCAAGGTCAGCAGCGTGTACGTCCAGGCGGCGTCCTCAACCGACATCGCCCAGGTGCAGTCGGCAATCGAGAAGGCCCTCCCCGACGCGACCGTGAGCACGCAGGAAGACCTCGCCTCGACCGTCTCCGGTTCGCTCGCCTCCGCGTCGAGCCTCGTCACGAGCCTCGGCACCTGGCTGTCGATCATCGTCCTGGCGGCTGCGTTCCTCATCGCGATCCTCTTCACGATCTCCGGCGTCTCCCGCCGGACCCGCGAGTTCGGAACGCTCAAGGCGATCGGCTGGAGCAACCGTCGAGTCGTCGGGCAGGTCGCTGGTGAGTCGGTCGTGCAATCGCTCATCGGAGGCGTCATCGGTGTGGCCGTCGGGCTCATCGGCATCCTCGTCATCAACGTGATCTCCCCGACGCTCACCGCTTCGGCAAGCGCGTCCGGACGCGCGGCCGGTGGGTTCGGACGCGAGATGGCCAACGGTGCGACGGGCGCGGCGGGCGCCGCGGGTGGCACCGCGGCCCAGGGCGCTGCCGGCGGCGGATTCGGTGGGGCACGCGCCGCCGCCGCGACGACCGACATCGTCCTGCAAGCACCCGTAACCGTATGGATCATCGTGATCGCGGTCGCCCTCGCTGTTCTCGGCGGCCTCCTCGCCGGCGCGATCGGCGGCTGGCGTGCGGCGCGACTCCGGCCGGCGGAAGCACTTCGCTCGGTCGGTTGATCTGCCGGGGTCGGCCCTGCTCAGGGCCGACTCGCTCTCGGGCCGGCTCCGCGCCGGGCCGGCTCCCTCCTCGATTCCCCTCCTCCGACGCCCCTCCTCTGATACCCATCCCTCCGACCATCACGGACAGGACACACCTCATGTACTCCATCTCCTCCCTGACGAAGCGCTACCAACAGTCGAAGCGTTCCATCACCGCCCTCGCCGATGTCGACCTCGAGATCCCCGACGGCCAGCTCGTCGCCATCCAGGGACCGACGGGCGGCGGCAAGTCGACGCTCCTCCAGATGCTCGGCGCCCTCGACCGCCCCACCTCAGGCTCGATCTCCCTCGCGGGCGACGACCTCTCGAAGCTGACGGAGGCGAAGCTCGGCAAGATCCGGGCGAAGCAGATCGGTTTCGTCTTCCAGGGCTTCAACCTCATCCCGACGCTCAACGCGCACGAGAACGTCGCGACCGCCCTCGTCCCACTCGGGATGTCGACTGCGGAACGCGACACGAGGGTGCGGGCGGCGCTCGCATCGGTCGGTCTCGGCGAGCGCGGCGAACACCGGCCCGCGGAACTCTCCGGCGGACAGCAGCAGCGGGTCGCGATCGCCCGGGCACTCGTCAAAGAGCCGTCGGTGCTCCTCGCAGACGAGCCGACCGGCAACCTCGATGAGGGAACGCGCGACGAGATCATGGATCTCCTCGAGGGCCTCTGGCGGGAGCGCGGGTTGACGGTCGTCATCGTCACCCACGACAGCGCCGTGGCGAAACGAGCGGAGCGCCGCCTGCGCATCAAGGACGGGCGATTGACCGATGTGACGAACTCGCGATAGTTCAGCGGGTCCGGTCCCTGGGCGCGGTGGTCCCTGAGTTCGCTGGTCTCTGAGCTTGTGCCCTTCGACAGGCTCAGGGACCGGGGCGCGATCAGGGACCGGCACACTCAGGGACCGATCGGGTCCGGTCCCTGAGCCCGTCGAAGGGCGCTCCCCCACCCGTCGAAGGGCATCGGGAATACGACGCCGCCTCACTTAGTTGACGTACATCAACAACTTGTCATATAGTTGCGCAATATCAACTAACTGAAGCGGGCGGCTCCATGCCGTCACCACGTCCCGATCGCGGAGCTCATGTCCACCAACACCACCACCGTTCCCACCGCTCGCGCGGAGAACGGCATGACGCATCGCCAGGTGCTCGAGGCCCTCTCCGGCCTCCTCCTCGGCATGTTCGTGTCGATCCTCGCGGGCACCGTCGTCTCCACCTCGTTGCCGCGCATCATCTCCGACCTCGGCGGCGACCAGACCGCGTTCACCTGGGTGGTCACATCCACCCTCCTGGCCACCACGGTCTCCACGCCCATCTGGGGCAAGTTCGCCGACCTCTTCAACCGCAAGCTGCTCATCCAGCTCGCCCTCGGCATCTTCGTCCTCGGTTCGGCCCTCGCCGGGTTCTCCCAGGACACCGGGACGCTCATCATGTTCCGCGTCCTGCAGGGCCTCGGCGCCGGTGGCCTCACCGCGCTCAGCCAGATCATCATGGCCGACATCATCAGCCCGCGTGAACGCGGCCGCTACATGGGCCTCTTCGGCGCGGTGATGGCCGTCGGCACCGTCGGCGGACCGCTCTTCGGCGGCCTCCTCACCGACTCCGTCGGCTGGCGCTGGAACTTCTTCGTCGGCGTCCCCGTCGCGATCGTCGCCATCTTCCTCCTCCAGAAGACGCTGCACCTCCCCAAGCGGAAGGTCGGCAAGGTCCGCATCGACTACCTCGGTGCAGCCCTCATCGCCGGTGGCGTCTCGCTCCTCCTCATCTGGGTCACGATGGCCGGCAGCCAGTTCGAGTGGGCCAGCATGACCACGCTCGTGATGGTCGGTTCCGCCGTCCTCATCCTCGCAGCGGCGGTCATCGTGGAGATCAAGGTCAAGGAGCCCATCATCCCGATGTCGCTCTTCAAGAACCGCACCTTCACCCTCGCGGTCGTCGCGAGCATCTCGGTGGGCGTCGCGATGTTCGGCACCTCGGTCTTCCTCAGCCAGTACATGCAGCTCGCCCGTGGAGCGACACCGACTGAATCCGGCCTGCTGACGCTCCCGATGATCGGTGGTCTGCTGATCGCGTCGATCGTCGTCGGCCAGATGATCTCGCGCTTCGGACACTGGAAGCCCTACCTCATCGTCGGTTCCGTCCTCCTGACCGCCGGCCTGTTCCTGATGAGCACGATCCACTACGACACGAACTACGTGCTCGTCTCGGTGTTCATGTTCATCCTCGGCGCAGGCGTCGGCATGGTGATGCAGAACCTCGTGCTCGTCGTGCAGAACGACGTGCTGCCGACCCAACTCGGAACCGCGAGCTCCGGCATCGCGTTCTTCCGGAGCCTCGGCGGCACGATCGGCGTCTCCGTCATGGGCGCCGTGCTCGCCACGAAGGTGACGAACATGCTCGCCGACCGCGCCGCGGACCTGCAGGCGGCCATCGTCGCCCTCGGCCCGAGCGGTGCAGCAGTCGCCAAGCAGCTCCAGAGCGGCACGATCCCCAAGGTGAGCTCGCTCCCCGAATCGGTTCGCGTCATCATCGAGTCGGTCTACGGCAACGCGGTGGCGGAGATCTTCCTCGTCGCAGCGCCGCTCGCGATCCTCACGATCATCGCCGTCATCTTCCTCCCCAACCGCAAGCTGGGGACGAAGACCGCGCTCCAGCGCATGGCGGAGGCGAAGGGCGCAGACGGCGCGGCCACCGGCGTGGTGACCACGGCGACGGGTTCGATCGCAGCGCAGGCCGGCGAGACCGTCCTCGACGTGGCCGACGCCACCATCGGCTCGGAAGTGACCTACGACACGTCGACGCTCGAGGCGGAGTTGGATGCCGAAGTGGCCAGGGAACGATCGGCCGCGGCGAGCGTCCCCGGTGCATCGGCTGGCGAATCGGCTGGCGGGTCCACCGGCGCCGCGGACGGCCACCACGACGGCCCCAAGCACGCCGACCGCCCAGTCGACTGACGCGAACGCTGCCGTACAATGCTCACGATGTCCAGCGATCACGCGCCCGAGCGCAAGCAGACGGGTGAGCCACTCACCGCCGAAGTCCCGGAGACGAACGAACTCGTCTCCGGGGCTTCGGCCGTTGTCGATTCGGGCACGGCGGGAGGCCCGAGCGCAGCTGATCGGCGGGCGGAAGCACGTCGCGCGGAGGCCCGTCGCGCAGCCGCCGAGCCCGGTGCGCTGAATCTCCCCGCGGCATCGAAGGCACCGGGTGATCCGGGATTCGACGAAGCGATCTCTGCAGTCGAGGAGCAGTTCGGGCTGCTCGTGAACCGCATCCGGGTCGCCATCCGCGATCGCGCCGAACGCGTGAGCCCCGGCTTGCAGCCCGCCGCGTACAAGCTGCTCACGATGGTCGTCCGCTACGGCTCGGTGCGCTCCAGCTCGCTCGCCGAGCTGCTCTCCTCCGACAAGAGCTCCGTCAGCCGGATGGTGCACCAGCTCGAATCGCTCGGCCTCCTCGAACGGCAGGCCGACCCCGATGACGGCCGCGCGAGCCTCATCGTCGCGACCGACGAGGGCCGCACACGCGTCAACGAACTGCGCGTGAACGACCAGGCCGTCCTCTACCGCCAGATGGCGTCGTGGGACCGTGGCGACATCGAGCGTCTCGCGCAGCTGCTCGGCAAGCTCAACGACACCCTCTAGCCCGCGAGGTGCCTCTAGCCCGCGAGGTGTCACACATGGCTAGTGTTCGGCGCCGTTACTCACCATCTGTGACGCCTCGCGGGCCGCGCGCCAGGAGTACTGCGGGTCGAAGCCCAGCACCCGGCGGGCCTTGTCGATCGACAGGAGGGTCTCGTTCGGACCGACCTCGCGCGTCACGGGCACGCCGGGGAACACCTCCGCGATGAGCTCGGCGTTCGGCCGCGACATCACGGTGTCGGCCGCCGCGATGATGAACCGGTCGAACCCGCGCTGCTCCAGTTCCAGCGCGCGGAGCACCGCCTGCGCGCCGTCCCTCGCATCGATGTAGCCCCACAGGTTCCACTTGCGAGCACCCGCGTCCGCGTCGAACGACGGGAACGCCGCGTAGTCGGCCTCATCCATCACGTTCGAGAACCGCAGCGCGACGATCTTCACCTCGGGATGCCATCGCGTCAGCTGGATCGCGAGCTGCTCCTCGAGATGCTTCGACAGCGAGTAGGTCGATTCGGGTCGGGCGTCGTACTCCTCGTCGACGGGGATGTAGGGCGGAGGGGTGTCGAACGGCAGCCCGAGCACGGTCTCGCTCGACGCCGTCACGATGTTCGTGATGCCCGCCTTGATCGCGCCGCTCAGCACGTTGTAGGTGCCGAGCATATTGTTGTGGAACGTCGCTGTGTTGGAGGCGAGTCCCGGCGCGGGGATCGCGCCGAGGTGCACGACAGCGTCGAATCCGTCCGGCGCCTGCTCATCGATGCCGGTGAGCGCGTCGAGCACCTGGCCGGCGTCCTGCAGGTCGATGCGGACGAAACCGGGTCCGCGCTCCCCCGCCTGGTCGAGGTTCACGACGTGATGGCCGTGCCCCCGGAGTTCCCGAACTACTGTACGACCGAGTTTGCCCGAGCCACCCGTCACTGCGATTCTCATGCGCCCATCCTCCTCCCCTCTCCCTCCCGGATGTTCACAACTCAGGAGAGGCCCGGCGTGTCGTGGGCGACACGCCGCGCGGGCGGCGCGACGCGCCGCAGCGCTCCTGAGTTGTGAACATGACGGACGGCGGGGACGGAATGCAGGGACGGCCGTCGACGTTGGGGCCAGTGTGAAGTTGCTGCTGTACACCTCGGCGTTCTGCGCCCCCTGCATGCAGGCGCGCTCGGTCCTCGCCGAGGTCGCGACCCTCGTGCCCGGTGCGATCGTCGAAGAACGCGATGTCGCCTTCAGGATGGATGAGGCGGAAGCGGACGGCATCCGGTCCACACCGACCGTCATCATCTCCCGCGAAGACGGCACGGAAGTCTTCCGCGCCGCCGGTGCGCCCACACTCAACCAGGTGCTCGTTGCTGCTGCGAAGGCCGTCTAGCTCGCACCAGTCGGCTGCACCGATCGACTCCGGCACCACCTGATCGACACCAGCATCACCCGCTCAGCACAGGCACCAGCCGTTAACCGCCCGAGCTGCGACCGCCACCCGTCCGGGCCCGATCGGCGCCGGCACCGTCCTCGGCATCCGTCTCAGCCGCAACACAGAACCGCGGCCGTGCGAGCCGTTCCAGAGAGAGCGGACGGCTCGCACGACCGCGGGGGTCGTGGGGCGGCGGTGGACCCGGAGTTCCGAGCCAGGCGTGACTACTGCGTGTTGAACACCGCGTCGAAGGACTGCGCGGGGAGGTCCCAGAGCAGCGAACGGATGTAGGTCACGGCTTCGGCCGCCCCGTGGAGACGGTCCATGCCTGCGTCCTCCCATTCGACGGAGATGGGGCCTGCGTAGCCGATGGACGTGAGGGCACGGAACGCGTCCTCCCACGGGACGTCGCCGTGGCCGGTGGAGACGAAGTCCCAGCCGCGGCGCGGGTCGCCCCACGGGAGGTGGGAGCCGACGATGCCCGCGCGACCGTTGGCCGGGCGGACCCGCGTGTCCTTGCAGTCCACGTGGTAGATACGGTCCTTGAAGTCCACGATGAACGCGACCGGGTCGATGCCCTGCCACATCATGTGCGACGGGTCCCAGTTGAACCCGAACGCCGGACGACGATCGATCGCTTCCAGGGTGCGGACGGAGGTCCAGTAGTCGTACGCGATCTCAGAGGGGTGCACTTCGTGAGCGAACCGCACGCCTTCGGCGTCGAAGACGTCGAGGATGGGGTTCCAGCGGTCGGCGAAGTCCTGGTACCCGGCGTCGATCACCGATGCGGGGACGGGCGGGAACATCGCGGAGTACTGCCAGATCTTGGATCCGGTGAAGCCGACGACCGTGTCCACGCCGAGTTTGCGGGCGACACGAGCGGAGCGCTTCATGTCCTCGGCGGCGCGCTGGCGCACGCCTTCCGCGTCGCCGTCGCCCCAGGTGTAGGGCCGGACGATCGCTTCGTGACGGAAGTCGATGGGGTCGTCGCACACGGCCTGGCCCGTGAGGTGGTTCGAGATCGCGTGGACGGTGAGGCCGTGGCGGTCGAGGATGTCGAGCCGCGACTGGACGTACGAGTCGTCCTCGTCGGCACGCTTCAGGTCGAGGTGGTCACCGGAAGCGGCGATCTCGAGGCCGTCGTAGCCCCAGCCCGCTGCGAGGGCTGCGACCTCTTCGAAGGGGAGGTCGGCCCACTGGCCGGTGAAGAGGGTGACGGGGTGGCGTGCGGGGGTGCTCATGAAGCGGTCCTGCTCTCTGCGGGGAGATCGGTGTGGAGGTGTGCGGGCGAGCCGGCGTGGACACCGGCCGGGCCGGACGCGGGGATGGCGATCCAGGCGTCGGCTTCGGCCGCGTCGAGCACCGCTTCGGTGATGAGTGATGCTCGGAGACCGTCCGCGAATCGCGGCAGGCCGTCCGGCCGCTCACCGGCGATGGCGGCGTAGGTGTCGGCGACGAAGGCGTTGAACGCGTCCTGGTATCCCTGCGGGTGGCCGGACGGCACGATCGACAGTCGTGCGGCGTCGGGGTGCAGCTGGTCGGCGTCCCGCGGGAGGAGCTGCGAGCCGGTGCGCCGGCCGAGCCAGAGGGTCTCCGGCTGTTCCTGGTCGAAGCCGATGCTCTCCTCGGTTCCGGATATCTCCAGATGGAGGCGGTTCTTGCGACCCGGTGCCGCCTGCGAGACGAGGACGGTGCCGATGGCGCCGCCGCCTGCCTGCAGGACGACCGCAGCGGCGTCCTCCGTGGTGATGGCATCGTGCTGGGCGCGCTCGGCGAAGAACGTCCTGGTCGTGGCCGCGATGCGATCGATGCGCTGACCGCTGATGAACTCGATGAGGTCGACGAGGTGCGAGCCGATGTCGGCGAATGCGCGGGAGCGACCGCCGCGTTCCGCATCGACCCGCCAGTTGTCGTCCTCCGAGGAGAGCAGCCAGTCCTGCAGGTAGGTGCCGCGAATGGTGAGGACGCGACCGACCTCGCCGGCGGCGACGCGTGCTCGTGCTTCACGCACGAGCGGGTGGAAGCGATAGACGAACGGCACCGTCGCCACGACTCCTGCGTCGGCCGCCGCTTCGACCAGCAGTGCGGCATCGGCCGGGTTCGTGGCGAGCGGCTTCTCGCAGATGACGTGCTTGCCCGCCCGGATCACGGCGAGCGCTTGCTCGGCGTGGAGTCCGTTGGGCGTGCAGACGTGGACGACGTCCACGGCAGGGTCGTCGAGCAGCTCATCGAGCGATGCGTACCCGCGCTCGAATCCGAGTGCGTCGGCGGCAGCGGCGGACCGCTCCGGACGGGAGGAGACGATTCCGACGAGTCGTGCGCCGGCTTGCCGCGCCGCGCGACTGTGGACCGTCGCCATGAAGCCGCCGCCGATGACGGCGACGCCCGGAGCGATCCGTGCGCTCATGCCTCGAACGTCCTGACGAGCGGGTCCCAGTCCTCGGCGAGGGCAGGAGCGAGCTCGACCGTGCTCTCGACCTCGACGGAGGTCTTGCTCGTTCCGGACTCCGCGGTGGCGACCATGACGTCGAGCACGTGGAAGGCGAGTTCACCCGAGGCGCGCTCGGGGCGTCCGGCGCGGATCGCCTGAGCCAGTTCGACCACACCGGTCCCACGCGATGACGTGGACCCTGTGGCCGGGATGGTCTCCGGGTCGGTGCCACGGTAGACGAGCAGGTCGCCCTCGAAGGTGTTCGGGTCCGGGACGACGAGCGTGCCCGTGGAACCGGCGACCTCGAACTGGGCGCGGGCCAGCTTCGAGTCGAAGCTGAACACGCTCTGCGCAACCTGTCCGCTTTCGAATTCGTACAGGGCGCTCACGTGCGTGGGCACGGTGACGTCGAACGACTCCCCTGCGCGTGGGCCGGAGCCGATGGTGCGCGTGGGCGACGCGGTCGACGCGAGCGCCGTGACGCGGGCGACGGGTCCGAACAGCTGCACGAGGGCCGTGAGGTAGTACGGGCCGATGTCGAACAGCGGGCCTGCGCCCTCCTGGAAGAGGAAGTCCGGGTTCGGGTGCCACGATTCGGGGCCGGGGCTCTGCATGAGCGTGAGCGCGGTGAGCGGTGCACCGATCTCGCCGGACTCGATGAGACGACGCGCCGATTGGATGCCGGCGCCGAGGAAGGTGTCCGGGGCGGTCGCGACGCGCAGTCCGGCCGCGTTCGCTGCGGCGAGGAGCTCCTTGCCGCTCTCGCGGTCGAGCGCGAACGGCTTCTCGCTCCAGACGTGCTTGCCGGCGGCGAGCGCCTGCAGGGCGATGGCGACGTGGACCTTCGGGATGGTCAGGTTCACGACGATCTGGATCTCGGGGTCGGCGAGGAGTTCCTCCACCGTGCCGGACCCCGGAACGCCGTACTTCTCGGCCTGCGTGCGCGCACGCTCGGTGTCGAGGTCCGCGACGAATCGGACGTCGAGGTCAGGGAAGGTCGTGAGGTTCGTCAGATACTGGTCGCTGATGACGCCCGCGCCGATGAGGCCGACGCCGACCGGGCCGGTGGTGGTGTTGGTCATGCGGTCACTCCGTTTGCGGTGAGGTAGTCGTAGCTCTGCTGCAGGCCGGCGAAGATGTCCCCGTCATAGTCGTCGAATTCGACGACGCGGAGGGCGTTGGGCGCCGCCGCGAGGATGTCGAGCACGGGGATGACGCCCGCGCCGGAGGGCAGCTGCTTCTTGGTGTCGCGTGAGGCGTCGCCATCCTTGACGTGAAGGAGCTTGACGCGGTCGCCGATGCTTGCGAGGACGTCGACTGCACGGCGTCCGCCGACCTCGACCCAGTAGGTGTCGACCTCGAAGACGACGGCCGGGTCGGTGATCGACGCGAGGTACTCGAGCGGGCTGGTGCCTTCGATGTCGCCTTCGAGCTCCCACCAGTGGTTGTGGTAGCCCATCTCGACGCCGTGCTGCGCACCGACGGCGGCGGCGGCATTGAGGTCGTCGGCGATGCCTTTGACGCCGTCAGCGGAGCTGAAGCGCTCTGCGGCGATCGCGGGGTCGATGAGCACCTTCACGCCGGCTGCGGCTGCGGCGCCGAAGTAGGCGGCGAGGTCGGTGCCCTCTTTGATGAAGTTGGCGTGCGCGCTGGGCGTGGTGAACCCGGCGCCGTGCACTGCGGTGAGGTCGGCGTCTGGACCGAAGCCGAAGGGCTCCGCCTGACGGAAGCCGATCTCGGCGAGCCGCTGCAGGGTTCCGGCCGTATCGGCGGCGAGAGCGTCACGCACCGAATAGAGCTGGACGGAAAGTTGGGAAGTCGACACGATTCTCCTCGTTGATGATGGTTCCGAACAGCCGTTGCTGCACGGGCAAGCCTAGTGACACTTCTGTCGGGGGTCAATCAAAAGTCATTCGTCGATCGTCATCGACCTCATTTCACCCCTCCGGCCGCCAGGCCTGTGACGAGGTGCTTCTGGACGAGCGCGAAGCCGATGAGCACGGGGAGCGAGACGACGATCGACGCGGCCATGAGCTCGTTCCAGAGCACGGTCGTACTGCTCGCGTACGCCTGCAGGCCGATCGGCAGGGTACGGGTGGCATTGTTCGTCAGGACGGACGCGAAGAGCACCTCGCTCCATGCGGAGATAAAGCAGTAGACGGCGACCGCGATGATGCCGGGTTTCGCGACCGGGATGATCACGCGGACGAGTGCGCCGAGGCGGCCGGTGCCGTCGATCATCGCCGCTTCTTCGAGCTCCTGTGGGATCGCCTGCAGATACCCGCTCAGCATCCAGATCGCGAACGGCAGGGTGAACGTCATATAGGTGATGATGAGCCCGAGGTAGGAGCCGTTGAGTTGCAGCCCGACGAGGCGCTGCACCTGCGTGAAGATGAGGAACAGTGGCAGCAGGAAGAGGATTCCGGGGAACATCTGCGTGGACAGGACGACGAGGCTGAACACCCTGCTCCCCCGGAACCGCAGCCTCGCCATCGCGTACGCCGCGAGGATCGCGATGATGACCGACAACAGGGTCGACACCGAGGTCACGATGAGGCTGTTCGTGAAGTACTTGGCGAGCGGGACCGTGCGCCAGATGTCGACGTACGGCTCAAGGGTGATGGTCGCCGGCAACCAGGCGAAGACGCCTCGGACGTCCTGCAGCGGTTTGACCGAGGTGCTCACGATGACGTAGAGCGGTGCCGCCACGAACGCGGCGAGGATCGTCAACACGATTCTCCGCAGCCAGATGAAGCCGAGGGTCTCACGCACGGTTCTGTCCTTTCGGGAGCACGATGCGGATGTAGACGACGGATGCCGCGAAGAGCGCCAGCAGGAGCAGGACGCTCATGGCGCTGCCGATGCCGAAGTTCCAGCTCACGAACGAGTGCTCGTAGATGAGCGGGGAGATGAGCCGGGCGGACTCGGGAGCGCCGGCGCCGAACAGGATGAACGGCACGTTGAACTGGTTGAAGAGCCACAGGCCCATGACGAGCAGCATGACCGCGTTGGCCGGACGGACCATCGGCAGGGTGATGGCGGTGAATCGCCTCCACAGCGACGCTCCGTCGATCGCGGCCGCCTCGTAGACGTCGTCCGGCACGTTCTGGAGGGCCGCGAGCAGCATGAGGAATGCGAAGGGCCACATCTGCCAGACGGACACGACGACGAGCACGATGAAGGCGTTGTCGCCGATGAGCCAGAAGGGTCTCTCGGACAGCAGATGCAGGTCGTCGACGAGGAAGCGGTTGATCGCGCCGTCACGTTGGTTGAACATGAACGCCCACGCGATCGTGCCGACGTAGCCGGGGAGCGCATACGGCACGAGGAAGAACGTGCGAAGGAACGCCCGCCCCTTGACCTTGGACGTCAGGAACACCGCACCCGCCATGCCGAGCATCCACGAGAGCGCGAGCACGATGGCGACGTAGAGGACCGTTCGGACGAAGGTCGTGTACAGCTCACCACCGATCGGGCCCTCCGGGTTGAGTCCGGCGATGAAATTACCGAACCAGATGAACGGCACCGTGACCCAGTTGCGGATGTTCAACTGCGTGAGCGAGGTGAACGCGATCCAGACTCCCAGCGCCATGGGGATGATGTGGATGAGCAGTTCTGCGAGTCCGGCGGGCAGGATGAGCCAGTACGCGAGCCGATGCGTGTCATGGTGGCTTGACCGGGGTCGCCGGCGCCCGAGCGACGTGCGCTCAGGCGCCGTGCACTCGGGCGCCGGAAGCGGGGTGCGCGGAGTCATCAGCCGGCCGCGACCAACTGGCTCTGGGCGTCCTGAAGGGCCGCACGGATCTCCGTCTCGCTGACTCCGCCGGTCGTCGCCGCTTTCGCGAGCAGGCCCTTCACGGCCGTCCCGATGAGGGTCTCCGCCTGCCCGGTCCGGCTGTCGAGCGGGAACGGCGCGGCGTGATCCGCGAGGATGCCCTTCGCGATCTCGAGACTGGGGTCGGCCCGCTCGAGTGCTCCGGACTCGTACGCCTCGTCCGTCACGGCGAGCGTCGAGTAGGCCTCGTTGAGGTACTCCTGCTCGCTGACGCTCGTGAGGAAGCTCACGAACTGTAGCGCTTCATCCTGGTGGGGCGAGTCTGCGAACACGCTCACATTGGTCCCGGCGACGTGCGACCCGATCGGTTTGCCGCCGGCCGGCAGCGGATCGATCACGGGCATCTCGGCGAGCTCCCAGTCCTCGAATCCGGCGAGCAGGAACTGCGCTCGTGGACTCTGGACCATGATCATCGCCGCCTTCCCGTCGACGAAGTCCTGAATGGAGTCCGCGCCGAGCTCCGACTCAGCGTCCGAGGGGGCCGCGACCGCGTCCGCCCCGACGAGGTCGACGTACTGACGCACGGCCGCGATCATGCCGTCGGAGTCGAGCTGCGGCGTGCCGTCCGGGCCGAACCAGTCGGCGCCGTGCTGCTGCCCGAGCAGGAAGGCGAAGTGGGCGCCGCTCGTGATGGCACCACCCGTGAGCGTCGTGCCCCACTGGTCGATCGCGCCGTCGCCGTCGGTGTCGACCGTGAGCGTCTTCGCGTCCGCCACGAACTCGTCCCAGGTGACCGGCGGGGAGTCGATCCCGGCGGCCTCGAAGAGTTTCGTATTGACGTAGAGCCCGTAGGACATGGCGTACAGCGGCACCGACGTGGGCGCCTGACCGGGCTTGCCCGATGCCTCCCACGCCGTGGGCACGAAGCGCTCGGATCCGCCGATCGCCTCGAGCGCCTGCCCTTCGAACGGCACGAACGCACCCGTCTCCTGCAGTGTGACGGCCCAGGTGTTTCCGATGTTCAGGACGTCGGGCCCTTCGCCGCTGCTCACGGCGGCGAGGATCTTGCTGTAGAGGTCCGCCCACGGAACGACTTCGAGTTCGACCTCGATCCCGGTGCGCTCGGTGAAACGATCGATCGTCTCCCCGAGGATCTCGGCGTCCTGCTCGAGCGAGATGGCCTGGTTCGTGGCCCAGTAGGTGAGCGTGGGCGGCCCCTCTTCGCCGGGCGAGCACCCGGCCGTTCCGAGCAGACAGGCCGCGACGCCGGCGACGGCGATGATGCGGAGTGCGGGAGCAGGGCTGCTTGCGCTGCGGAGTGGTTTCTTCATTGATCCGTTCTCTCCTCGGTGACCCGGACGGTTCCGGTGCGGTGGTGATCCTGCGCTGGATCCGTCATGGAATAATGCATCTGTACCTCATGCATATATGCATCATACGCGGCTTGTGCGCACGAGTGAGCAAAAGACGTCAGACTGTGGACAACTTTGTGATTCGCCCACCTGTGAGCGAGGATCGGATCCACCCCGCCGAATCCACCGAGAGACGAGGACCACATGACCCCGACCCAGCCAGTGCCCACCGGTGTCGGAGACGTCTTCCAGCTCTTCCGGGACGGCCGCCCCAGGACGAAAGCCGAACTCACCAGGATCACCGGCCTCGCCCGCTCAACGGTCTCCTCGCGCGTCGATGCGCTCCTCGCCACCGGCCTCCTCGTTCCGGCCGGCGAAGCGGCCTCCTCGGGCGGCCGCCCGCCAGCCACGCTCGTCTTCAACCCGCACGCGCGCGTCGTGATCGCGGCTGACCTCGGCGCCAGCCACGGATTCGTCGCCGTCTGCACGCTCACGGGCGAGGTGCTCTCCAGCGTGCGCTCCGACATCGCCATCTCCGAAGGGCCCGATGCCGTCCTCAGCTGGGTCGCCGACGCCGCGCGCGCCTGCCTGGCCGAGATCGGGAAGTCGCTGGACGACGTCGTCGGCGTCGGCGTCGGCGTCCCCGGGCCGGTCGAGCACTCGACCGGCAGACCCGCCAAACCGCCGATCATGCCCGGCTGGGACGGCTTCGACGTCCCGGCCTTCGTCGCCGAACGCCTCCGCGGCCCCGTGTTCGTCGACAACGACGTCAACATCCTCGCCCTCGGCGAACGCGCCACCGTCTGGCCCGACATCGACGACCTCGTCTACGTCAAAGTCGCCACCGGCATCGGCTCCGGCATCATCAGCGGCGGCCGGCTCCAGCGCGGCGCGCTCGGCACGGCGGGCGACATCGGCCACGTGCAGGTCCCGTTCTCCCGCGACTCTCCGCGGGAACCCGGCGATGAGCGCGATCTCGAAGCGGTCGCAGGCGGCATGGCCCTCGCGGCCCAGCTGCACACCGACGAACACCCCGTCCGCACGAGCGCCGATGTCGTCGCGCGCCTGAACGCAGGCGATCCGCACGCCGTCGAACTCGTCCGACAGGCCGGGCGCGAGGTCGGCGAGGTGTTGGCGATGACCGTCAACCTGCTCAATCCGTCCGTCATCGTCATCGGCGGCAGCATCGGCATCGCCGGCGAGCACCTCCTGGCAGGGGTCCGCGAGGTCGTCTACCGCCGATCGATCCCACTTGCCACCCAACACCTGTCGATCGTGCAGTCACGGTCCGGCGGTCTCGGCGGCGCGATCGGCGCGGCCCACCTCGTCATCGAGCACGCTCTCGAACCGCACGCGGTGGACGCGCTCGTCGCCGCGGGGTGACCGCAGCCGCAACGAGGCGAGGCCCGGCCAGCCAAGCCAAGCCGAGACAAGACGAGACGAGACCGGCCGGGCCCGAACCCAAGCCCGCGCCGGCCCCGAGACGGCGCACGACGAACCGGTGCCCTGCGCGTCCAGTGACACCCGGCGCCCGTGGAACGGATCGGCCCGCGACTGCGAGACAATGGACAGGTGAATCACGCCGTCCTCTCCCGAATCGTCGCTGATTCGACCGACCGAGTGGCGTGGCTGCGAGCCCGATCGCGTGGGATCACCGCGACCGACGTCGCCAAGCTCTCCACGCCCGGCTCGATCATGACGGCGGCCGATGCGAAACTCGGCGGCACGGGCTTCTCCGGCAACGCGTACACCGACCACGGGCGCGCCCGCGAACCCGAGATCGCCCGCTGGGTCGCGGCGACGCACGGCATCGATCCGTCGTCGGCGCTCTTCCGGGCCGAGGTCGAGCACCGGCACCTCGCGACCCCGGACGGCCTCGCCGTCACCGATCGGGGGACCGTCGTCCTGTCCGAGATCAAGACCACCACCAAAGCATGGCGCAGCATCCCCCGCAACTACCTCCGACAGGTGTGGTGGCAGCAGTACGTCCTGGGCGCGGAACGCACCCTCGTCGTCTGGGAGGAGCACAACGACTTCGTGCCCGTCGGCGAGGAACCGCTCTGCCGATGGGTCGACCGCGACGACGCCGAGATCCACAAGCTCGTGACGCTCGCCAACGCGCTCATCGACGAACTGCACTCCCGCACCACTCGCCGCTAGCCGGCAGGCCCCGGAGCGACGGCCCACAGCGCCCCACAGCACCCCAGACCACTGGCCTCAGAGCAGACCACTTGCCTCAGTGCAGACCACTGGCCTCACTCAGTGCAGACCACTGGCCTCAGAGCGGCGGGCGGGTCCGCATCGCCTCAGCGAATCCGTACCCGACAAGCCATGCGAGCGCGACGGTCATCGCCACGAACTCGAGCCAACTGCCCACCTGCACGCCGATCTCGGCGAGCGACAGGAGGCCGCCGATGCCCGCGACGACGGCGACGGTGATCCCGGCGGTCCACGAGCCGATGCGCACCGCGCGGTCACTCGATCTGAGCGCGGCGACACCCATCGCCAGGCAGGCGAGCGCGAAGCCCAGCACGGCCACGCTGATGTGCGACGCGTCCTGGATCGTGAACGCCGGGCTGCTCGGGATCGGGCATTCGTACGTGCACGTCACCTGCGAGGCGACGAAGAAGCAGAGGCTGGACGCGGCGATGAGGACCCACGGCGTGAGGAGGGCTGCGGCCGGACGCCTGCCCACCGGCACGGGCGCGGCGCGACGTGCCACGACCGCGGCCCGCCGCATCGCGATCGCCAGGCTCAAGCCGCCGACCGCCACCATGAGCAGGGCAGCGTTGAACACCGTGGCCGTCACCTCGCCCGTGGCGCCGAGCCCGCTCACATAACTGTTCTTCCGCAGGCTGAGCCGCGCGCCCCAGATCATGATCGTGGCGACCGCGATGAGGAGCCCGCCGATGCCGGCGAACGCGAACGCCGCCGTGTTCATCCGGTCGCGCAGCCGCGCGGCGTCGCCCTCCCTCGCATCGGAGAGGGGGCTCGTCGCGAGGACGTCCGTTCCACCGCCGAACCCGTCCTGCACCGCACCGCTCACGTCGTGTCGCCGTCCCTACGAGCGGATGATCCGCGTGCGGCTGAGCCAGACCACCGCGACGCCCATGAGGCCGATGAATCCGGCGATCGCGATGACGTACACGGCGACCGCCCCGTAGCCGCCGGGCTGCGCCGGGTTGAGGAACGGGTACGGGTACCACCCGGTGATCGCGCCGCGGATCATCGTGTACACGGACCAGACGAGCGGGAAGGCGATGATCGCCCACAGCTGTCGCCATTCCAGGCGCGACTTGCCGGGGGCGAGGATCCAGACGAGCACGAGGTAGATGGGTGCGTACAGGTGCAGCACTTCGTTCGACCAGCCGAGCGTGGCGCCCTGGTCGAGGGAGATGTTCCGGAGCAGCAGATTGTAGACCACACCCGTCGTCGCCATGTAGGTGACGATGCCCGCGAGCAGCAGGTTGAACCACGGCGGGTCGATCTTCGTCCGGAAGCTGAACCAGGCGCCGATGATGAGCGCGATGGCCGCGAGGGCGTTCGACAGGATCGTGAAGTAGCTGAAGAAGTTCACGAAGAACATCGCGCGATCGGGGAGGTCGAAGGTGAGGCTGTAGAGGAGCTGACCGACGATGGCCGCGATGATCACACCGGCCGCGATGAGCCGGATGACCCCGAAGAGAGCACGCATGGTGACACTCTAGCGGGCCAGTCCGCGAGCTCCCGCCGACGCGAGCGAAGCGGGTTCGAACTCAGCCCGCGCCCCTCACCCGTCCCCCAAAGAGAGGGGTGCGTTCTCACCCAATTGACACCGCCGTAACATCGACGACTCATTGGCGGTCTTGAATGAGGAGTACGACCGCGGCCCGGCTCACCGGGCGCGGATGGCAGTGACAACGAAGGAGCGACGATGCGTCACAGAATCGGGCACTCCTGGTCCACGACGGCGGTCGCTGAGCGGCCGAGGCCCGTCCCGGAGACCATGCGTGCGGCACTCATCGACGGCACGGGCAGTGCCGAGGTGTTCCGAATCGGGTCGATACCGACCCCGGACCGGGTGAACGCCGAATACCTTGTAAAGGTGGTCGCTGCGGGCGTCAACCCGATCGATGCGAAGACTCGGGCCGGTCGCGGCGTCTCCGGGGCGATCCCCGCGTACCCGACGGCGCTCGGCTTCGACTTCAGCGGGATCGTCGTGCAGGCGCCGTTCGAGGCATCGGAACTGCAGCCGGGCGATGAGGTCTACGGCGTCACGAGCTTCCCGAGGACGCTCGGCAGTTACGCCGAGTACGTCGTGGTGTCGTCGCTCGGGCTCGCGAAGAAGCCGACGACGCTCTCGCACGTCGAGGCGGGCGGGGTTCCGCTCGCCGCCCTCACGGCGTGGGGCATGGTCGTGGACGTCGCGAAGGCGCACGAGGGTCAGCGCATCCTCATCCACGCGGGCAGTGGCGGCGTCGGGCACTTCGCGGTGCAGTTCGCGAGCTACTTCGGCGCGCAGGTCGTGACGACCGGTTCGACGCAGAATCTCCCGTGGTTGCGGGAGCTCGGCGCTTCGCAGGTCGTCGACCACACGGCGACACGATTCGAGGACGTCGTGCGCCAGGTGGACGTCGTCATCGATCTCGTCGGCAACACGATCGATGACACGGGCACGCGTTCCCTGTCCGTCCTGCGTCCCGGCGGCCTCATCGTGAACGCGCCGACGGGGAGCTGGCCGTCGTTCCTCGACGACAGCCAGGATGCGGGGGTGCGTGCGACGACGTACAAGGTTGCGCCGGACGGCGGCACCCTGGACACGATCACCCGGTTGCTCGAGTCCGGGGACGTCCGGGTGTTCGTCGACGAGGTGTTCGACCTCGAGGACGTCGCCGATGCGCACGCCACGCTCGAGCGTGGGCACACCCGCGGCAAGCTCGTCCTCAAGGTCGCCGAGGGCTGACCCTCCGACCACCCTTCGACAGGCTCAGGGACCGGACCCCGTCACCGAGCCAACACCCGGTCACCGAGCCCAACACCCGGTCACTGAGCCTGTCGAAGTGCCCCACCGAACCGCATCGATCACCGCCCATAGGCGACCTGAACCCCGACCGCGTCGAGTTCACTGAATCGCAGATCCTGGGAACCCCCGTTGCATTGCGGGTAGTGCATGATCGACACCGAGTCGTACGGGGTGAGCGGCGTCCAGTCATCGTCCTCGTAGCAGGTGCCGGCCTCGGGCCTCGTGTGCTCGTGCCTGAACCCGAGGGCGTGCCCGAGTTCGTGCGCGATGATGTTCGCCGGCGCCCATCCGGATGTCGTGAGGGACGGCGTGACGAGCACGTTGCGCTGCGCTTTCGGGGTGTTCGGGAAGAACGCGCGAGCGATGTAGCGGCTCGTCTCGGTGGGTTCGACGGAGAACACGACCGAGTCGTTCGAGGTCGTGCAGGCCCCGTCCTGACTCGGGTCGTAGACGAAGCGGATCGCCGACGATGCGCCCTCCCAGATGGCGCCACCGTCCCGCATCGCTTCGACGACCGACGGTTTGCGATCCGCGAAGTCGTCGCTCACGCAGTAGCTGAGCGCGCCGACCTCGGGAGCGCTCCACAACGTCGGCGCATCGTCGACCCCGGTGTTGGCGGTGAGGGCTGCCGGGTCCGGTCCTCGATGGTCCGCCCCTGTGATGCGGTCGAAGAAGCCACGCAGCGCGGATTCGTCCACCACGGGTTCGTCGCCGTTGACGATGAACTGCCCGTCGACGTCCTCATACGCGGAACCGAGGAACTCCTCCCACGACGGCGGTACCGCGCCGATCGTGGTGGTCTGGTCGGGCGCCCCCGTCCGGCTCGGCGTCGTCTCGCTCTGCAGCACGGCGTCCGGCTGCGTCGGCCTCTGCATCGCCCGCTCAGGCGGGGCGATCTGCCCCTTGGTCGAGCCGATGACGAAGGACTTCGAGAACCCCAGGAGCTCCAGCTCCGGAAGGGATCCGATCAGCGGCAGCTTGACGCGCAGCCCTCCGGCGACCGCGGCCTTCACGACCGCTTCGAGCTGGTAGTCCACACGCCCGTCCACGACGTCGACGGTGGCCGTCGCGCCGAATTGGGCGGATGCCGTCAGGTACGGACCGGCGAGGCCGTAGATGAGGATCGAACCGCTGAGCATCGGTCCGGCGACGATCGTCGCCTTGCCGTGCGCCCCAGCGCTGACCGATGCTCCAGAGGATCCGGTCGACGAGGTGCTGACAGTCTGCAGGCCGCTTGACGATCGGTAGATGAAGCCGTACTCCGCGGTCCGGCTCACTCGTTGGGCGAATCGGACCTCGCCTCGTGCTTCGGCCGACAGGTCGACCTTCACCGAGAGATCGAAGGACGGGACGATCACCACCGGGACCGGGCCGACGAAGAACACCAGCGCATCCGCGGCGATCGAGGCGAGCTGCTTGCGGAGTTCCTTCGTCCAGGACGCGCTGAGGTTCACGGTCGCCACGACCTCCCCGGCGATCACCGTGTGCAGCACGACGGAGAATTCGCGCACGGTCGGGACCGGGATGAATCCCCACTTCCATCTGACGCCGACGTCGAGTGCGACGTGCAGCCGCAGCGCGAGCGAGGCTTCTGCGCGCAGATGGATCCCGCCGGCGGCGACGACCCCGGCTTTCGCCGCGTCCTTCGTCTCCGCGCTCGCCTCCGTCGTGTCGGACGACGTGCCGTCCGACCGCCAGGCGAGTTCGAGCGGGTAGGAGATCGCCGTGTTGAAGACGTCTCCTTCGGCACTGAGCGCGCGCGGGCCGCTGAGCGCTTCGGTCCCGTCCTTCACGTGGTCGACTGCGATCGGCTGGGCGCCGAGGTCGAACTCGTCGGAGTCAACGTCGGAGACGGTGATCCCGGCGTCACCGCCGGGTTCACGGATCGACTCGATCTCGTCGTCGCTCTCGTAGACCGGAGTGTCCGGGATCCCGAGGCCTGTGGCGGCACCGATGATGTCCCGCTGCTCATCCAGCTTGACCTGATGGAAGACGTTCTCGATGGTCGCCTGGCTCGTGTAGACGGTCCAGTATCCGTTCACGAGGTCGATCGACGTCACCGTTCGCATGTACCCGTCCGGGGCCGCCGGCGAGCTCGGACCGACCACGAACGCACCCGGGGCGTAGGCGGGTTTGCGGTCGAAGACGAGGCTCTCTGCATCTGAGGCGATGAGCTGTGCCACGCCGTCGTCCGTGCTCGCCTTCCACACCGCGTCGGCGTCCGCGGCGCGCACGGTCTCTGTGTCTCCCACAACCCAGGCGTCCGCGTCATACACGATCGCGTCGTCGTCGGGGAGGCGCAGATCGACCGTCACCGAGGCGCGGCCTTCGTTCTTCGCGCGGTCGACGGCGACGGCTTCGAACGTGTACCTGTCGCTCGTCGGGGCGCTCGTCTCGAACTCCCAATTCACGGCGCTTCCGTGTTCGTAGCGCAGGACAGCCGTGCCGATCAGGAGCCGCTGACGGTTCTCGTCCAGTCGTCCGGTCGCCCAGATCTCGACTCGCTCGATGGTGTTGCCGGCCTCCGTGACACGACCGGACATGGTGAAGGTGCTCGCCGAACCGAGGTCGACATCTGCATCCTGCGACGGCGAATCGATCGTGAGGGTCGACGGGGTGTCGTCCTCGACCGCCGCGCCGAGCACGGACCCGATCGTCGTGACCGAGGCCTCGGTGGTCCCGCGCTGCACCTGCAGCTCGGAGGCCCCTGCGGACACCGCGCCGATGGTGAGCTGCGGGATCGCACCGAGAACGGGGTCGACCACTACTCCGCGGCCTCGCCCGAGGATAGGACGATCGAGCTCGACGAGCGTCGTCGTCGTGGTTGCGGAGGCTCCGACGAGTGCGATCACGTACTGGGCGTCGGCCGAGACGTTCGCTGCGACGCGTTGCGGAGCGGTGTCGGAGACCGACGTCGTCTTGGTCGTCGGCTCACCGAAGGTGAGTCCACCACGAAGATTCGCGGCGGACGCGTTCGCGGCCGCCTCCGGCACCCACCCGCGGACGTCCACCCTGACCGAGGCCGAGCCGGTCGGCGCGACGACGGTCGTCGACCCGTCAGCGTCTGGAGCCACGAAGGTCGAGAGGAAGCTGTCGCCTTCCGGAAGGTCGAACCGTTGGCCTCCCAACGAGATCGTCTCCGCCGGGCCGGTGTGACTGAGCGTGACGAACACGGCGCGCACACCCTCGCTCGGCACGCCGCCCTGTCCGGTCAAGCCCACCACGAATCGGCCGGTGGTGAGACCGTCGAGTCCCAACCCCGTCGTCTCGTCTGCACGGGTGACCGGTGCGTCGAGTTCGACGACCGATCCGGGAGCGTTCGGTTGGCCGGAGAAGCCGGCGAGCATTTCGACCCGCAGCGGCGCGGACGCCGTCCCCCAGAGGGAGACGGCGCCGTCACGGATCGGGACGAGCACGGTCGTCGACGCCGATCGTCCGCCGTTCGTGTGCAGGGCGGGCGAACCGCCCGCGTGCACCGTGACGTCCTCGCCGGGGCTCAGCACACTGACGCGCAGGAGTGCCGAGCGGTGGCCGCGACCGGCCGGCCCGAGGTCGACGATCGTCGCTGCGTCGGTGCTGAGCCGTTCACCGTGACCCGCTTCGCTGTCGATGAGCGGCAAGGTGCGATCGGGAAGCACCCGTTCGGCCAATTCGGGACCGCTCGTGAGTGCGACGTCGGAGGAGGTGGGGGCCGTCGCTCCGGCCGGTGCCGTGTAACCGACGACGACGAGCGCGCTGCACAGCACGACTCCGAGCCCGCTGCGGAGCAGACGCGCGATCATGCGCGGCCACCGATCCTGCGGGCACGGACCACGAGGCCGAGCGCGATCGCGATGACCGCGGCGACGATGAGCGCGAGTGGAAGCGTCCAGCCCGAGTTCGCCAGCCAACCGCTCTTCGCCGCAGCCGACCGCTCATCGTCCGTTCCCGTGTCGGGTGCGCCCGGGGTGATCGATCCCGGCGCCGGGTCAGCACCCGGACCGATGTCGATGCGCGAGGATCGTGCGGAGAGGACCTTCCCTGCAGTGTCGACATAGGTGAATGCGACGTCGGCGTCGACGCTCGCGTCCGCATCGATCACCAGCGCGAGCTCGCCCGCGCCGACGTCGACGATCGTCGTCAGGCCGAATGTCGTCGGTCGTGGCGTCGTTGGCAGGGCTTCGTCCACCGTGCGCATGGTGAGCCTCGTGTTCTCCGGCGTCACGTCCGGATGCTCCACGTCGACCCACACGGCAGCGGTGCCGGGTGGGGCGGTCGAGGTCACCTCGACTCCGGTGGAGGCGTCTGCGGGAGCCGATGAGGCACCGACGAGTACCGCCGCAATGGCGATGGTGGACAAGAGATCGAACCGCACGATGAACCACTTCCTGAGCTACTCGTGTTTTATATTTCTGACACGGTAGCCCGGAGAGGGGGGACGCACGGCGCCCGGGTCGACATCCCGGGGCGCTTGCGTGGCGGTCGCGGCGCAAGATCCGCGCCACGGTCGGACAGAATGACAATCCTGGGAATCGGCCCACAATCCTGGCCGATCTCTCCCATCCGTTGCCGTCTGTAGTACGTGCCCATCTGCGCCGTGATATCACGTCACCTGCCCGGTGATCGCACGGGGGCGCCGGAGTGATGCCGGGGTATCCGTCGATGGCGCATCGGAGCGCCGACTCCGTCCCCTCCGAGGGGCTCAGGGCCGGCCTCCGGGCACTGCGCACGGACCTCGCCTCCCTTCGAAACACTCCGGGACCGGCGCCCGGTCGCCGAGCCCGTCGAAGCCCTCCACACCGTAACTCCTTCGATTTCGACAGTCCGGAAGCGAGAACCCCGGAAACATGCGGCGGCCGCTCGGTCCGATGCGCCGATCGAAGGAGTTGTGCTCAATCCCGAGGGCAGCTCAACACCCCGGGAACGACGAAGGGCCCCACGGCGTACCGTGGGGCCCTTCGTGCTCAACGAGTGAGCTGCAGTGCTTAGAAGACGTTGACGTCCAGCGGGATGCCGGGGCCGAACGTGGTCGACACGGCGCCCTTCTGGATGTAGCGGCCCTTGGAGCTGGACGGCTTCAGACGAACGACCTCTTCGAGGGCTGCATTGATGTTCTCTTCGAGCTGCGAAGCGTCGAACGAGGCCTTGCCGACGACGAAGTGCACGTTGGAGTGCTTGTCGACGCGGAACTCGATCTTTCCGCCCTTGATGTCGGAGACGGCCTTGGCCACATCCGGCGTCACGGTGCCGGTCTTGGGGTTCGGCATGAGGCCACGGGGTCCGAGGACCTTACCGAGACGACCGACCTTGCCCATGAGCTCGGGGGTGGAGACTGCCGAGTCGAACGAGGTGTAGCCGCCGGCCACCTTCTCGATGAGCTCGTCGCCGCCGACCTCGTCAGCGCCAGCAGCGATGGCGGCTTCAGCAGCCGGTCCCGTTGCGAACACGATGACGCGAGCCGTCTTGCCCGTACCGTGCGGGAGGATGACCGTGCCACGGACCATCTGGTCCGCCTTGCGCGGGTCGACACCGAGCTTGAGGGCGACCTCGACGGTGCTGTTGAACTTCGCGGAACCGGTTTCCTTCGCGAGGGCGACCGCTTCGTTGGGGGTGTAGAACTTGTCAGCCTCGATCTTCTCGGCTGCGGCCCGGTAGGCCTTCGACTTCTGTGCCATGTGCGTTCTCCTATGAGAAATGTGGTCATCTGCGCCTGGCCGGCGCTGCCACGAATGATTAAGAAAGGGCGCGAGCCCTGCGGATCGGGGTGATTAGCCCTCGACGGTGATGCCCATGGAACGGGCGGTGCCGGCGATGATCTTCGATGCAGCCTCGATGTCGTTCGAGTTCAGGTCGGGAGCCTTCTGCTCAGCGATCTGACGAACCTGCTCCTTGGTGAGCTTCGCGACCTTGACGGTGTGCGGGGTTCCGGAACCCTTGGCGACGCCGGCAGCCTTCTTGATGAGCTCGGCGGCCGGGGGCGTCTTCAGGATGAAGGTGAACGAACGGTCCTCGTAGACGGTGATCTCCACGGGGATGACGTTGCCGCGCTGCGACTCGGTCGCTGCGTTGTACGCCTTGCAGAATTCCATGATGTTGACGCCGTGCTGACCAAGGGCGGGGCCGATGGGGGGAGCGGGGTTGGCGGCGCCGGCCTGGATCTGCAGCTTGATCAGACCCGTGACCTTCTTCTTCGGTGCCATGTTTCTTCCTTCTTTGTGGGTTCGAGTGCCATCGGATGATGGGCGCTCTCCCGCGCGCCCGGTGGGCGGCGGTGGTTCGAGAAAACTTGGGGTGCTCGGTTAGAGCTTGGTGACCTGGTCGAAGCTGAGCTCGACGGGCGTCTCACGCTCGAACAGGGAGACGAGGACCGTGAGCTTGCCGCTCTCGGGCTTGATCTCGCTGATCGATCCGGGGAGACCCGCGAACGAGCCTTCCTTGATCGTGATGGTCTCGCCGATCTCGAAGTCGACCTCGGCCGGGATGACACGCGACTGCGTCGCGCTGCCCTTGGCGCCGGAACCCTTGACGGGTGCGGTCTCCTTGACCTCGACGAGGCTCTTCAACATGTTGAAGGACTCTTCGAAGCGGAGCGGGGTGGGGTTGTGCGCGTTGCCGACGAAGCCCGTGACACCGGGGGTGTGGCGGACGACCGACCAGCTGTCCTCGTTGAGGTCCATGCGGACGAGCACGTAGCCGGGGATCCGGACACGCGTGACCATCTTGCGCTGGCCGTTCTTGATCTCGACGACGTCTTCCATGGGCACTTCGACCTGGTAGATGTAGTCGGCGACCTCGAGCGTGGACTTGCGCTGCTCGATGTTGGCCTTCACCTTGCGCTCGAATCCGGCGTAGGAGTGGATGACGTACCACTTGCCGGGCAGGAAGCGGAGTTCCTTGCGGAAGGCGTCGTAGGGGTCTTCCTCCTCGACGGGCTCTTCCTCTTCTTCGGAGATGGCTTCAGCGGCGGCTTCGACTTCTGCGGCCTCGTCCAGCTCGAGAGCGTCTTCGACGACTGCATCGGCTTCGGGGTCGACTGCTTCGGCCATGGCGTCCAGGACTGCGTCGAGGTCGACCTCGTCGGAGTTCTCGTCTTCGACGTGCAGGGCGTTGTGCTCAGCAGGGTCGACCGAGTGCTCGTCGGCTGCGAGTACGTTGCCCTCCTGGGCTTCGTCGTCCTCCGAGGACTGCTCAGCGGCGGTCGCCCAGTCGACGTCGTTCACGTTTCGCTCAGACACTGAATTCCATTCCATTCCTGTTGCACGCCATGCGGATGTTCCGCCGGACGCCGCACCCGATCCGGGTACGAGGCGGTCATGCCGCCGTTGTTCGATTGTGGGGCTGGACTAGCTCGCCGCCGGCGTACCGAACACCAGCGTGACCACCCAGGCGAACACGAAGTCGATGCCGTACACGAGGGCCATCATGATGACGACGAACACGAGGACGACAGCCGTGTAGCTGATGAGTTCTTTCCTGGTGGGGGTGACGACCTTCTTGAGTTCGGCCACCACCTGCTTCAGGAACAGGATGATCCCCGCGAAGAACCCGCGCCGTTCGGCGCGATCTGCCTTCGCCTTGACGACGACGTCCTCACCGGGCGTCTCGCTTGTCTTCGGGGCCACTCGTTACACCTTTCGTGTGCCGGCACTCGTCGTGCCGACTCGCAGGGCGGACAGGACTTGAACCTGCAACCTGCGGTTTTGGAGACCGCTGCTCTACCAATTGAGCCACCGCCCTTCAGTGCAGATGCACTGCAGGGGTCGAATCTACCTGCATTTTCCCACCCGCTTCCACCTGGACAGACTCTCGACTGCTCACGGGGAAAATAGGCGCAAAAAAGCATGGCAGATTTCAACTACCTCCTTCAAGTGTACGGCACGCTGGACCCGGTGACAAACGCCAGGGCTTCATGCAGGAACTCGGGAGGTGTTCCGCCGATCAGATCTCGTGCGAGAGTTCCTCGTCGAGTTCGTCGTGTGCGCGATTGTTGCGGGATCCCGCTGCGTACGCGGTCTCGTCGAGGCCGCGGCTCCAGTAGCCGATGACGAGTTGCTCGCGACGATCGAATCCGATGCCGAGGCGCAGGTGCGTGCGGATCGCCTTCACCGTCTCGGATTCGGCGCCGACCCAGACCCGGACGGATTCCGTGGCCGTCGGCAGGTCGAGGAGCTCGACGGCGTCAGCGAGGAGCGAGACGTCCGCCGAATCGCCGCCGTCGCGGTGCAGCCAACGGACCTCGAAGCCCTCCGGAGTCGCGAAGGGCTGCTCCTCCGCGGCATCGGCGACCTCGATCAGGGCGATGCCGCGCTGCTCCGCGTCGAAGCCCTCGATCATCGATGCGATCGCCG
The DNA here is from genome assembly GCF_050587525.1 of Plantibacter lichenum. Classification (NCBI taxonomy): domain Bacteria; kingdom Bacillati; phylum Actinomycetota; class Actinomycetes; order Micrococcales; family Microbacteriaceae; genus Plantibacter; species Plantibacter lichenum. The sequence goes on from NZ_JBOBFT010000006.1 coordinate 242,091, forward strand.
GCAGTGCGGTCTCGTCGCCGACGAGGAGCTTCCAGCTCGCATCGCCGATGAGGTTGCCGCCGCCGCTCAGGACGCCGATCGTCGAGCCGATCGCGGCCGAGGCGGCCCATGACCCGGCGACCCCTCCCCCATGCAGGACGAACTCGACGTCGAACGTTCCGGCGGCGTCATCGATGCTGCGGATGGTGAAGGTACGGACGCGCTCTCGCGCCCCGGCCTTCCAGACGTAGCGGCCGAAGGCGCGTTTCGGCAGGTCGAACGCGCCGCCCGCGGGATCGGGGAAGAAGAGTTTGACGTTCGGTTCGCGATGCGGTTCCGCGAGATAGACCGCGGCGCCCGGTCCGCCGAAGGTCACGCGACGAAGGCGTGGGGTGACGTCGACGACCGCCGTGACGGCGATCTCCTGGGGCAACTGCTGTTCGGTCATGGAATGAGCATAGGCTCACCTAACCCCCTCGTGCACCTCCCCACGGGAACCGCGAGCGCACGATCGGCAGAGCGAATCACCGGTGGCGCTTGGCGAACTGTTCTGCCTGCTTCGTGGCGGCCTTCGTCGCCTTCTTGCCTTCCTTCACGGCACGCTTGCGAATCTTCTTGACCTGCGGGTCGTTCCAGGCGGACAGTGCCACCTGGCGGATCTCGCGGTAGCGCTCACGGCCGGCCTTCGCGCCGAGCACGTAGGCGGTGACGCCGACGGCGATAATGAGGATCCAACGGAACGTTTTCGACATGGGTCGTGCCTTTCTGTCCGGGTGGGTCTCGCGGACAGCCCACGAACATCCCCCGGACCTCCACGCTAGGCGCGAGTGCGCGAGGGCGACAGTCGGTTGACAATCACGGCGAGGACTGGCAGGGCCGACGACCGCTTCGACCCTCCGTCGCGCACGCAGCGATGTCGGCACTCCCGTGACGAGAGTGCCGACACCGACTCCACAGCTGATCACGGGGCGATTGGGGGCCACCGTCGTGATCGTCAGGGATGACGGACCGTGTTCCTGCGTTCCGTCGTCGAAAACGCTATCAGACACAAGTATCAGATGCTATGCGTGAGGAGTTCTTGATGAGATCTTCCGCATCTGTTGCGTTGTGGACGCATCCGGAGGCCGAAGGCGTTCACGCGGTCGCGGCCGGCGAATGGGCTTCCAGGAACTCGTACACCTCGACCTGGTCGACGCCCGGGAACGTGCCGGTCGGCAGCGCGGCGAGCAGGCTCGTCGGCGTCCGGGCGGCCGGCCAGGAGCGACCCGCCCAGCGGTCCGAGAGCTCCGACGAGGCGCGGCGGCAGCATCGGTCGTCCGGGCAGTTCGACACGGCCCGGTGCGTCGTCTCGCGGCCACGGAACCACTTGACGTGCGCGAACGGCACTCCCACGCTCACCGAATACTCGCCCTCCTTCGCCTTCTCGATGCGGGAGGTGCACCAGAACGTGCCCGTCGCCATGTCCGTGTACTGGTACCACGGACTGAATCGGTCCTCGACGTCGAAGACGGACCGCGCGGTCCAGTTGCGGCAGACCGTCGACCCCTCGACCGCGCCGAGCGCATCCGACGGGAACCTCACCCCGTCGTTCTCGTACGCCTTGATGATCGTCCCCGACTCGTGCACCTTCATGAAGTGGACGGGCAGCGCGAGGTGCTTCGTCGCGAGGTTCGTGAAGCGATGCGCGGCCGTCTCGTACGACACTGCAAACGCATCGCGCAGGTCCTCCATCGAGATCCGGCGGAGGTTCTTCGCCTCGGTGAGGAACTTCACGGTGTCGCGCTCGGGCAGGAGGATCGCAGCCGTGAGGTAGTTCGTCTCGACCCGCTGGCGGAGGAAGTCTGCGTAGTTCCGCGGCTCCGCATGACCGCACAGGTGGCTCGCGAACGCCTGCAGGATGGGTGATCGGGAATCGCGCGACGCCGACTGCTCGGTCGGCAGGTAGATCCGGCCGTTCCGATGGTCGAGGACCGACCGGGTCGAATGCGGGAGGTCGCCGACGTAGTGCAGCGAGAAGCCGAGGTGCTGCGCCATGTCGGCGACCGTCTGCTGCGAGACCGGCCCTCCCGTGTGGCCGACGGCGTCGAGCAGCCCGCGCGCGATCACCTCGAGCTCCGGGAAGAAGTTGTCGTGGGCGCGCATCTCGGCGCGCAGCTCCGCGTTGGCCCGACGCGCCTCCTCCGGTGTGGCGGCCCGTTCACGGTGAAGGCGCGAGACCTCGTCGTGGAGGGCGAGGATCGTGCGCAGCGTCTCATCGGCCGTCCCCTTCGACACCCGGACCGGGTCGATGCCGAGCGATGCGAAGACGGGCCCGCGCTGAGCCCGCTCGACGGCGATCTCCAGCGCGGCGCGCTCGCTCGGCGCCTCGTCCTTGAGGAGTTCGTCGACGCCGACGCCGACCGCCGATGCGATCGTCCGGAGCATCGAGATCCCCGGTTCCCGCCGACCGTTCTCGATCGCGGACACCTGCGAGGGCGCTCGATCCATCGCGCGCCCGAGGTCGTCGAGTGTGAGACCGGCCCGGATGCGCGCTTCGCGGATACGACGGCCGAGAACGAGCGCGTCGGCGGGCGCGGACGGGGCCGCCCGATCCGTCGGCGCAATCGGCGCCAGTGGGGCCGTCGGGTCTGCTGGTCGCGTCACAGCATCGGTGCTGGTCATGCGGTCGATGCTGCCACGGGGCGATTCTTCTGGCAAACAGAATTTCTGCGGTTCTTCTGCTGACCAATCCCATTCCGGCGGCTTCCGCGGGGCGCACGATCGATACCAGCACGACCGAACATCGGATCTTCCGCAGTCGTCCGTCCTGGACGAACCGCGGCGACATCGCACCGGCATCGCACACCCCGACGACAGGAGCACCCCGTGAGCACCGAAGCCACCCAGCCCCAGCCCACGCACCAGCCCCAGCCCACGCACCAACCTCAGCACCGCCAGCCGCTGCGCGCCGGCGACCAGACGCAGACGGCAGCCGAGCTGCAGGAGAGCTGGGACACCGACCCCCGCTGGGACGGCGTCCGCCGCGATTACACGGCCGAGGACGTCGTCCGGATCCGCGGCGGCGTCCGCGAAGACGCCACCCTCGCCCGCCGCGGCGCAGAGAACCTCTGGAACCTCATCCACACCGAGGAATGGGTTCCGGCGCTCGGCGCACTGACCGGCAACCAGGCCGTCCAGCAGGTGCGCGCGGGGCTCAAGGCGATCTACCTCTCCGGCTGGCAGGTCGCCGCCGACGCCAACCTCTCGGGCCAGACCTACCCCGACCAGAGCCTCTACCCTGCCAACTCGGTGCCCGCGGTCGTGCGTCGCATCAACAACGCGCTGCTGCGGGCGGAGCAGATCGAGTTCGCGGAGACCGGAAGCACGGAGATCGACTGGCTCGCCCCGATCGTCGCCGACGCGGAAGCCGGCTTCGGCGGTCCGCTCAACGCCTACGAGCTCATGTCCGGCATGATCCAGGCCGGGGCCGCCGGCGTGCACTGGGAGGACCAGCTCGCGAGCGAGAAGAAGTGCGGACACATGGGCGGCAAAGTCCTCGTGCCGACCGGCCAGCACATCCGCACGCTCAACGCGGCCCGACTCGCCGCGGACGTCGCGGGCGTCCCGTCGATCGTCATCGCCCGCACCGACGCGCTCGCCGCGACCCTCATCACGAGCGACATCGACGAACGCGACCGTCCGTTCCTGAACGGCGAGCGCACACCCGAGGGCTTCCACGAGGTGACGAACGGCATCGAGCCGGTCATCGCCCGCGGCCTCGCCTACGCGGAGTACGCCGACCTCCTCTGGGTGGAGTCCGCGGAACCCGACATCGAGCTCGCCCGCCGCTTCGCCGAAGCGATCCACGAGCGGTTCCCCGGCAAGAAGCTCGCCTACAACTGCTCGCCGTCGTTCAACTGGCGATCCCACCTCGACGACGCGCAGATCGCCTCGTTCCAACGCGACCTCGCCTCGATGGGCTACGCGTTCCAGTTCATCACCCTCGCCGGATTCCACGCCCTCAACCACTCGATGTTCACGCTCGCCCAGGACTACAAGGACCGTGCGATGAGCGCCTACGTCGATCTGCAGGAGGCGGAGTTCGCGTCAGAAGCCAGCGGCTACACCGCGACCAAGCACCAGCGCGAAGTGGGCACCGGCTACTTCGACCTGGTCGCCACCGCCCTCAACCCGACGAGCGCCACCCTCGCCCTCGCCGGGTCCACCGAGGCCCAGCAGTTCCACTAGCCCCACGTCCCTCTCCTCCTTCACCCTTCGACAGGCTCAGGGACCGGTCGTCCCGGTCCCTGAGCCCGTCGAAGGGCCATGGACCCCGCACCACAACCGCATCGGAGATCATCATGAACACGCTCCTCGACACCCGCACCCTCCCCACAACGGGAGCGATCCCGACCACCGCCGCAGGCCCCGCCATCGAGGTCGTCGGCCCCCTCCGCGGCCGCTACGACGAGATCCTCACCCCCGACGCCCTCGCCTTCCTCACCGAGCTGCACCAGCGCTTCTCCGGCATCCGGCACGATCGGCTCGCCGACCGCATGCGCCGCCGCTTCGAGATCGGCAACGGCCGTGACCCGAAGTTCCGCGACGACACCGCGCACATCCGATCCGATGGCGCGTGGCGCGTCGCCGGCGCGGGTCCCGGTCTCGAGGACCGTCGCGTCGAGATCACCGGCCCCACCGACCCCAAGATGACGATCAACGCCCTCAACTCCGGGGCGAAGGTGTGGCTCGCCGATCAGGAGGATGCCACGAGCCCCACCTGGAAGAACGTCATCGAGGGCCAGCTCTCCCTGCGCGACGCGATCCGGGGCGAGCTCACCTACACGAACGACGCCGGCAAGCGCTACGCGGTCACGGCCGAGCAGACGCCGACGATCGTGATGCGCCCGCGCGGCTGGCACCTCGTCGAGAAGCACCTCCGCTTCGTGGACCGCGCCGGCTCCTCGATGGCGACGTCCGGCAGCCTCGTCGACTTCGGCCTGTACGTCTTCCACAACGCGCAGGCGCTCATCGACGGCGGCCGCGGCCCCTACTTCTACCTCGCGAAGCTCGAATCGAGCGAGGAGGCGAAGCTGTGGGACGACGTCTTCACCTTCACGGAGGAGTATCTGCACCTCGCGCACGGCACGATCCGCGCGACCGTGCTCATCGAAACGCTTCCCGCGGCATTCGAGATGGACGAGATCCTCTACGTCCTCCGCGACCACTGCGCCGGCCTCAACGCGGGCCGCTGGGACTACATCTTCTCCATCATCAAGAACTACCGGGGTCGCGGTGCGCGCTTCGTCCTCCCCGACCGCAGCGAGGTCACGATGACCGTCCCGTTCATGCGGGCGTACACGGAGCTGCTCGTGCAGACCTGCCACAAGCGGGGCGCGCACGCGATCGGCGGCATGTCGGCGTTCATCCCGGACCGTCGCGACCCCGAGGTGACGGAGCGGGCGATCGCGAAGGTCTCCGCGGACAAACGACGAGAGGCCGGCGACGGCTTCGACGGCACCTGGGTCGCGCATCCGGACCTGATCGCCACGGCACGGTTCGAGTTCGACGAGGTGCTGGGCGACCGCCCGAACCAGCTCCACCGGCTCCGCGACGACGTCCACGTGACGCCTGCGCAGCTGCTCGACGTGCACATCGGCAGGGCTGTGACCGATGCGGGGCTCCGCGACAACGTGTCGATCGCGGTCCGCTACCTGGACTCGTGGCTGCGCGGCATCGGTGCGGCGGCGATCGACGGGCTCATGGAGGACGCGGCGACCGCTGAGATCAGCCGTTCACAGGTGTGGCAGTGGATCCACCAGGACGTCGCGACGGATGACGGCCTGCCGATCACGCGGGAACGGGTGGAGGGCGTGCTCGGCGCGCTCCTCGCATCGCTCACCCGTTTCGACGGCGACCGGTTCGACGATGCCGCGGAGCTGTTCCGCGAAGTCGCGCTGCGGGACGAGTTCCCCACCTTCCTCACCGTGCCCGCCTACGCGCGTTACCTCGACTGAGCTGCTGCGCCCATCGCGCACAACTCCTTCGATCCGTCCGGCCCGCGTCGCGTGCCATCGCGCATAACTCCTTCGATCCGTCTGTCCGTCCAGCTCGCCGCCCCGACATTCCGGGGGTCTGCGGCGGGAGCGGTCCGGATCGAAGGAGTTATGCGCGATGGGGACAGTCGGTGGAGAGACGGATTGAAGGAGTTGTGGTGGGGAGGGAGGGCAGCCTCGGAACCGGCTGACACATTCTCCACAGGGGATGCGCCTGCCGGTACGCTCGAAGGGTGCCCCTGACACCACGCCTCTCCCAGAAGATCTCGGCCATCGCCGAGTCCGCCACCCTGAAGGTCGACGCGAAAGCGAAGGCCCTCCAGGCCCAGGGCCGTCCGGTCATCAGCTACGCAGCCGGTGAACCCGACTTCCCCACGCCGCAGCACATCGTCGAGGCCGCCCTCGTCGCTGCGCGCGACCCCAAGAACCACCGGTACACGCCGGCCGCCGGGCTGCCCGATCTCCGTGAGGCGATTGCCGCGAAGACGCTGCGCGACTCCGGTCTCACCGTCGACCCGTCGCAGATCATCGTCACGAACGGTGGCAAGCAGTCGGTGTACGAGGCGTTCCAGGTCCTCTTGAACCCGGGCGACGAAGTCATCGTCCCCACCCCGTTCTGGACCACGTATCCCGAGGCGATCTCCCTCGCCGACGGCGTCGCGGTCGACGTCTTCGCCGACGCGTCGCAGAACTACCAGGTCACCGTCGAGCAGCTCGAAGCCGCCCGCACGGAGCGTACCAAGGTCCTGCTGTTCGTCTCCCCCTCGAACCCGACCGGTTCCGTTTACTCGCTCGAGCAGACGAAGGCCATCGGCGAGTGGGCGCTCGAGCACGGCATCTGGGTCATCACCGACGAGATCTACCAGAACCTCACCTATGACGGCGTCAAGGCCGTGTCGATCGTCGAGGCCGTCCCGGAGCTCGCCGAGCAGACCCTCCTCGTGAACGGCGTCGCGAAGACGTACGCGATGACCGGATGGCGTGTCGGCTGGACCGTCGGCCCGAAGGACGCCATCAAGGCGCTCGGCAACCTGCAGTCGCACCTGTCCGGCAACGTCAACAACATCGCGCAGCGCGCAGCGATCGCCGCCCTCACGGGTCCGCAGATCGAAGCGGAGCAGATGCGTGATGCGTTCGACCGTCGCCGCAAGCTCATCGTGAGCGAGCTCAACAAGATCGACGGCTTCCAGACGCCGACGCCGCAGGGCGCGTTCTACGTGTACCCGGACGTCACGGCGCTCCTCGGTCGCACGTGGGGCGGCGTCACGCCGCAGACCTCGCTCGAGCTCGCCGACCTGATGCTCGACCAGGCGGAGGTCGCCGCGGTGCCCGGTGAGGCGTTCGGCCCGTCCGGCTACCTGCGCTTCAGCTACGCGCTCGGCGACGACGCCCTCCTCGAGGGCGTGCAGCGCCTCCAGCGACTCTTCGCCTGACGCGAAGCCGCTTGCACGACGGAACCCCACCGGCCGGAAGGCTGGTGGGGTTCTGTCGTCGGCGGGTACCCTTCGACAGGCTCAGGGACCGGGTGCCGCACAGATCGAGCCCTTCGACGGGCTCAGGGACCGGGTCTCGGGCGGATGGTGCCCTTCGACAGGCTCAGCGACCGGGTCTGATTAGCGGCTGCGCTGCAGCGCGATGAGGCCGGTCGGGAACCGGTCGCGCGCCGAGACGTAGACGACTCCCTTCGCCTGATCGACCGAGACGCCGTACACCTTGTTGCCGTACGCCGTTCCGGGCAGGTTCGCGATCTGCGTCAGATCGGCCGCCCGCAGGATGAGCACGCCGCTCGCATCGAACGCCGCGGAGGAGTGCCCGATGTACAGACGACCGGCGAGCGGATCGACGGCGACGGACCGGAAGTCCGGTTTGACCGCGGCGAGCGAGGAGAGGAGCGCGTAGCTCGTCCCGTCGTACACCCGGACGCCCTCGGTCCCCGCCGAGTTGTCGTTCGTCGTGTAGATCCGGTTCGCCGTGGCGTCGAACGCGATGCCGTGGGTCGTCCAGTTGGCGCCGTCGGTCGCGACCGTCGTGATCTTCGCCCCCGTCGTCGCGTCCATGACCTCGAAGCCGGTCCCCCGCGTCGCCCCGAACACCCGTCCGGAGGCGGTGTCGACGTCGATGCCGCGCACGTTCGCGGTGAAGGCGAACGGACCGCGTGCGATCGTGTCGTCCGCGAGCTTCACCACGCTCCACGAGTTGCCGTACGCCACGTACAGCTCCCCCGTGGCCGCGTCGATGGCGACGTCGCGGACGCCTTCATCGGTTCCGCCCGGGATCACATGGGTGGCGACGAGGGTGTCCGTGGCCGGATCGATCTCGAGCACCCGGGCGGGCCGTTGCTCGTTGCCGACGAACACGTGACCACTCACCGGGTCGACGACCGATCCGACGGGCTTCGTGTCGAGGTCGGCATTCGCCTCCGAGGACGGGATCGCCGTCAGCGGCGCGGGCGCGTAGCTGAGTCCGGTCGGCGGCGTCGTCGGATCGGTGGGGTCGACCGGTCCTGGATCCGTCGGGTCCGTGGGGTCCGTCGGATCAGTCGGGTCCGTCGGGTCCGTCGGATCAGTCGGATCAGTGGGGTCAGTCGGATCGGTCGGATCGGTCGGATCCGTCGGGGTCGTGACGCCGGCACGCTGGCTGACCGTCACGGCGACGGGCGTCCGCTCCGAACCGGGCGGGTTCAGGCGGAAGTCACGGTTGGAGACGAACACGCGCTGACGTTTCTCGTCAACCGAGATGCCGTAGCCCTCCTTGCCGTACTTCGGGTCGGCGAGATCGGCGAGGACCGCACCCGTCTTCACGTCGTGGACGGAGAACCCGCCGGTGCCAGCACCGGTGCCCGTGTACCCGACATACACGAGCCCGTTCGTGGAGTCGATGTCGAGCTGGCGGGCGTTCGGTCTGGTGGGCGTCTCCCACAGCGGGGTGAAGCCCTTGTCCACGTCGAACGCGGCGACGTTGATCGCCCCGGGCACGTCCTCGAAGTATGCAGACGCGACGATGCCGCGAGCCGGGTCGGCAGCGACGTAGTACGCCCCCGCCGTCCCACCGACGACACCGAGCGATGCGCCCGTCACGGCATCGAGGACCTCGACACCGCGGGACGGGACGGCGCCGTACACATAGCCGCGCACGGGGTCGACATCGATCGACCGGTTGGACTCGATGAACGGGAACGGCCCGCGGACGACCTGACCGAAGGTCGCATCGGCGATCGACACGACCACCCAGTTCCGGTTCTGCTGACCCACGTACAGGAGCTGACCGGCGTCGTCGATGCCGAGGTCGCGGATGTTCTCCGGGAGCGTCATCGTGCGCAGGATCGTGTCGGTTTCCGGGTCGATCTCCGAGATCGTACGGCTGTTCTGGTCGCCCAGGTAGAGGACGCCCTTCGCCTCGGAGAACGCGGAGCCGGCCGGCAGCTGCGTGTTCGACGGGTTGGCTGAGTCGAGGTTCGCGACGGGCGCGTACTCGTAGCCGGCGTCGAGGACCCGTTTGCTCACGGTGACCGCGACGGGATCCTTCTCGGACCCGGGCGGGTTCAAGCGGTAGTCGCGATTGGAGACGAAGACCCGCTGCTGCTGCTCATCGACCGAGATGCCGTAGCCGTCCTTGCCGTACTTCGGATCGGCGAAGTCGCCGAGGACCTTGCCGGTCTTGGCGTCGTGCACCGTGAATCCGCCAGAACCGACGGCCGTGCCGGTGTAGCCGACATAGAGGAGGCCGTTCATCCCGTCCGCATCGAGCTGACGCGGGTTCGCCCGGCTCTTCGAGGACCAGAGCGACGCGAACGCGTTGTCGACGTCGAAGGACTCGATGTTCTTCGCGTCCTTCACATCGCTGAAGTAGACGGTCGAGACGAGACCGTTCGCCGGGTCGGCGGACACGTAGTAGGCGTCGGCCGTCCCGCCGATCACGCCGAGCGAGGCGCCCGTTACCGCGTCGAGGACCTCGACACCGCGAGACGGGACGGCGCCGTAGACGTAGCCACGGACCGGGTCGACATCGATCGACCGATTGGACTCGATGAACGGGAACGGCCCGCGGACGATCTGACCGAAGGTCGCATCGGCGATCGACACGACCACCCAGTTCCGGTTCTGCTGCCCCACGTAGAGGAGCTCGCGCTCATCGTCGATGCCGAGGTCGCGGATGTTCTCCGGGAGCGTCATCGTGCGGCGGATCGTGTCGGTGTCCGGATCGATCTCCGAGACCGTGCGGCCGTTCTGGTCGCCGAGGTACAGGGCGCCCTTCTTCTGGGAGAACGCGGAACCGGCGGGAAGCTTGACAGCGTCCTGCTTCGGCGAGGCGAGACCGCCGACGACGGTGTAGTCGACGCTCTGCTCCGGTGTCCCCGGGTCGGTGGGGCCGCCCGGATCCGGGTTCGGCACGCACCCGAGGCACGGCACGGACGTCCCCGGTTCGATGACCTGCGGAACGGTGTCGTCCGTCACGGCCTTGCCCGCCTCGTTCTTCACGATCGTCAGACCGTCGTAGTAGACGCCGTCGGCCGTGCGTGATTCGTAGCGGAGCGAATCGCCCGAGACGTCGATGAGCTGATAGAGCTCGATGTCGCCGCCGAGCTTCTTGAGGTGAGCGTCGTTCTCGTTCCACAGGCGCGGTCCGGCTCCCGCGTACATCTTGGAACCGACGACCGAGACGGCGTAGACGGGACCGTCGTAGCTGAGCTCCTTGTTCCAGCTGACCGGGTTGCCCTTCTCGGCCTCGTTGGAGTTGCCGCGACCGTAGTTGTGGTCGTGGCCCTGCAGCACGAGGTCGACGTTGTTCGCCTCGAAGAGCGGCAGCCAGGACTCGCGGATCGCACGGTTGTTCCGGCCTTCGTCGAGCGAGAACACCGGGTGGTGGAAGTACACGACCGTCCACTTGTTGGGGTTCTGCTCAAGCGTCTGCTTGAGCCATGCCGTCTGGACGGCGAGCGCAGACGCCTCCGTGATGTTGCTGTTGAGCGAGATGAAGCGGACGCCCTGGTAGTCGGAGTAGTAGACGGTCCCCTTGAGGAGCGCTTCGACTGCCGCGGAACCCTTCGGTCCGTTGTCCGGGTAGGCGAACTGCGCCTGCCACTGCTTGGAGAGCGCCTCGCCCTGGTACTCGTGGTTGCCCGCGGCCGCAAGGAAGTTCTGCGTGCCGAAGGTGTACCCGGAGGCGTCGAACACCTCGCCCCACTGGGTGTCGTCGTTCGCGTCGTCGATGAGGTCGCCGGCCTGCAGCACGATGCTCGCGTCCGGTCGGTCGCGGAAGGCGTTCCGAATGACCCGCGAGGCGTCCGACTTGATGCCGTTCTGCACGTCGCCGAGGTAGATGAACGAGAAGTCGTCCGGCGCGGCCGACGCGGTGGTGAAGTGCTGCCACTCGCTGAAGTTCGTGCCGTCCCCGACACGGTACTGGTACTGCGTGGAGGACTTCAGACCCGTGAACGCGACCGTGTGGAAGGACTCGTCGTAGCCCTTGTCGGTGGGCACGTCGACGTTCTTCGACGCCTGCACGGTCGTGAGGTCGGTGCGGTACGGCTCGGCCGTCGCCACACGGATCTGCGCCTGCGCGGTGTTCACGCCGGTGGAGGTGCGCCAGGTGACCGATTGCGAGGTCGCGAGGTCTCCGGACGGCGTGAGGACGAGGCGATCCGGAATGCGGGACGGACCGTGCTGGACGATGGGCGAGACGGTGGCAGCTGCCGCTGGTGCCCCGGCGGCAGGTGCCACCGCAGCTGCCGAGCTCGGGGCGGCGACCGCTGGAGCGGTCGCCCCGAGCGAGCCGAGCAGCGCTACCGCGAGGGTTGCCGCTGCGAGCGCACCGAACGGCTTGCGGCGGCCGCTTCGACGAGTGGACGTGGTCATGGGTTGAGGCTCTTTCCTCGGTTCGAACGGGGGTGTCGGTTCAGGGACTGGCGTGCGGGCGCCGAACGGGGATCGCATCAGGCTTCGTCTCCCGTGGTGCGGCGGCGGAAGAACACGATGAGGAAGGCGGCGGCTCCGAGGAGGAGCGCTCCGCCCGCGACGGCGACGAGGATGCCGACACCGTCCGCTCCGGTGCGGGCGAGGTCGCGCTCACCGGTCGTGGCTGCGCCCACCTCGAGGATGGTGATGGGCGCGTCGACGGTCGCCCCGGACTCGAGGCCGCGCACCGTGACGGTGTGCGCCCCCGGGGCGACTCCCGCGGGGATGTGCGCTTGGAAGGAGTACGCGCCGGATGCGTCCGCCTTCGGGTAACCGAGCGTGATCGGGTCGGAGTGCAGAGTGACCTCGAGGTCCTCGTTCGCCCAGAAGCCGCCACCGCGCATCCCGAGCGTGCCGCCGGCCGCGATGCCTGTCGCCGACAGCTCGATGGGTGTCGGCTCTGCCGCGGGCTTCGGCTCCGGCTTGTCCGTCGGCGGAGTCGTGGGAGTGGTCGTCGGCGGGGCCGTGGTGGGTGGCGTCGTCGGCTGGACGGTCGGTTCGACCGTGGGTTCGACCGTGGGCTCGACGGTCGGCTTCGGAGTCGAGGTCGGCTCGTCCGTCGGCTTCGGCGTGGGCTCGTCCGTCGGCTTGGGCGTCGGCGTGGGCGTCGGCGTGGGTTCCGGCGTCGATCCCGGACCGGGCTGCGCCGGCGTCGGCCGCTCGGGCGCCTTGACATCGGCACGCGCGGAGCCGGGGCCGGATGCACGTGCGACCGTCTCATCGGTGACGAGCTTGACGCCGTCGTCCGACTTCGTGATCGTGAACGCGTCGAAGAGTTCACCGGTGACCTTGTGGCTCTCCACGTGGATCTCATCGGCCGTGACGTCGACGGTCTGGTACATCTGCGTGTCGCGGTTCATGCTGCGCAGATTCGCGCCGTTCTTGATCCAGTTGTTGGATTCGAGCGGGTCCGGGACATACATCTTCGGTCCGGCGATCGTGACCATGTAGACGGGGCCGGTCTGGCTCGTCGCCGGGTCAGCCCCAGCAGGCAGGTTCTGCTCGTTCGCGATGAGGTTGCCGCGACCGTAGGCGTGGTCGTGGCCCTGCAGGACGAGGTCGACGTTGTGCTTCTCGAAGATCGGCAGCCACGCATTGCGGATGGTTGCGTTGTCGCGGCCGGACGTGACGGAGAAGATCGGCTGGTGGAAGGAGACGACACTCCACTTGCCGGGGTTCGATTCGAGGACGCCGTCGAGCCAGGCGCTCTGCGACTCCATCTCGGCACCGTTGATCACCGAGGCGTTGAGCGAGATGAATCGCACGCCCTGGATGTCCGTGTAGTAGACGTTCTCGTCGTAGATCTGCTTGATCGCGGGCGTCGTGGCGGGACCATTGCGCGGGTACTCGAACTGCGCACCCCAGTAGCGGGTGAGGTCCGGGCCCGGGTAGTACTCGTGGTTCCCGGGGGTCGCGAGGACGTTCATCGACGAGTTCGCGAAGCCCGCAGCACCGAACCACTCACCCCATTCAGCGTCGGCGACGTCGGTGTCGATGAGGTCGCCGAGGTGGACGACGGCCTTCGCGTACGGGCGCGCTTCCGATGCGGCGCGGAACGACCGGGAGGCGTAGGACTTCACATCGTTCTGGGCGTCGCCCTGCACGAGGAAGGAGAACGGCGCCGCGGCCGCCGCGGCCGTCTCGAACTCGAACCACTCGCTCCAGGTCGTGCCATCGCCGACCCGGTACAGGTAGGCGGTCGACGGCGCGAGGCCCGTCATCGTGGCGGTGTGGTACTTGATCGAGTAGCCGAGGTCGGTCGCGAAACCGGTCGTACTGACGGCCGGCACGGTGGATCCAGCCTTGGGCGGTCCCTTGGTCGCAGCGCTGAGCTGGAGCTGCGCGGTCGTGACGTCGATCGACGTGCGCCAGGAGACGTTCTGTGAGGAGAACGGCGTCTCGGTCGGGGTCATGATGACGCGATCCGGAACCGCTGACGCGACGTGAACGGTCGCGGGGGCGACGGGCGGCGGGTTCAGACCGCCGGCGGCGTAGGCGATACCACCGCCGAGTGAGACGAGGGCGACTGTGGCGGCGAGACCGCCCGCCAGGAGCGCTGTTCGAGGGCTGAGGCGCGCGCAGGCGCGCCGAGAGATCGCTCTTCATCGGGGGAAGGTGTCCTTCGGGCAGGACCGGCGTGACCAGCCGGTGGTGTTCGGGGCGCTGCCATCGGAGGCAGCGCCGCTCACGCTAACGAACCCACGATGTCCAATGGGTGTCGGACAACGAGGTTCCCCGAACGTTCTCCCGCCGTTCCCACGCGCCCGTTGGAACGGTTCAACCGGTCAACAGGAGTTCACCCTGGAACCGCCGAACACTGTTGTGGCGAGCCGCTCGCATGCACTACGGCGAACGGCGGCCCCCGACGATCACCGACCCGCGATCGTCGTCCCGTCGAGGAGCGTCTGCCACGGGTTGTCGGCACCCACGAGCGTGTTGCCGTCGCACGTCAGCAACAGGTTCACGAGGACGCTTCCCTGCTCCGCCACGCGCAAGGCGCTGTAGAGTCCGGCCGGATTGCCCGTGTTCTCGCTCGTGTACTTCATCGTCGTGAGGACGAACTCGACCGTTCCGCCCTGCTCCGTGCCGACGTCAACGCGGCCGTCGTCGTCGTTGAGCGACGCATCGGCGAGCTGGTCCGTGAATCGGCTCACGTCATCGAGGGCCACGGCACGCGTCGCCGGGTAGTCACCCGTCCCACCGCCGACGCTGCCGGTGGGATCGAAATCGATCGACTCCACCGAGTAGTTGCACCCGAGCGCACCGTTCGTCCAGGCACGGACGCCCTCTGCGTCCGAGTCGGTCGGCACCCACCCGTTCGGCAGCGAGACCGAGACGTCCGGGGCACTGTCAACCTGCCAGAACTCGTCGATCGACACGGCGCCGGACTGCGGAGCGGACGACGGCGGATCGCTCGGCTCCGCGGATTCCATGGGCGTCGGCTGCCGAGAGGAGGAGTCGGGAGCGTTGACGATCCCCGCCGCGAGGCTGCTGGCGATGATCGACACGATCACGATGATCGCGATCACCACGACGATTCCGCCACCGATGAGCCACCACGCCCACGCGGGAAAGCCGCCCTTGCGCGGTGGACCGGGCGGGAAGCCGGGGCCACCCGCGCCAACGGGCTGGCCGTACGACTGCTGCCCGTAGGACTGAGGCGGTTGCCCGTACTGAGGCGATTGCCCGTACTGAGGCTGCTGCCCGTACGGCTGGGACGGCTGGCCGGACTGGGGCGGTTGCCCGTACTGAGGCGGCTGCTGCCCGGAAGACGACTGGGGCTGGGCGTAGGGTCCGGGCTGCCCCTGCTGTCCGTACGGCGCTGGCGCCTGCTGCGGCGGGGTCGGAGCGCCGTAGTGGGGCGGCTGCTGACCGTGGAGCGGCTGCTGCGGCTGGCCGTACTGCGGCTGCGGCGGCTGGGGATCAGACGGCTCAGGGGGCACACCGGCCTGATCTGGCGGCTGGAACGACATCGCTTCTCCCCTTCCGCATCATCCCGGAGGCGGGTGTTGCGCCAACAACTCTACCCACGCCGGACGGACCGGCAAGGGCTTGCACACGTCGGATCGTCCGCCTTCCCGCTTCGTCTCGTCGATCATGCCGGTCGCCGTCCTCACTCGCACAGCACATTTGTCAGCATCCAAAATTTTGGTATTCTTGATGATCATCGGATACAAGAGAGGCGGTGCCGCGCCCCGGTCGGTCACCGATCCCAACCCCCGGTGGAGCGAGAGATGCGTGGAATGACCTGGACACCCGCGGTGAAGCGCGTGATCCTGCGACGGTTACGATCGGATCCACCGTTCCTACCCCGCCGGAGTCTTGCATGCCCGTTCCCACCGTCACTCAGGTCGCGCACGCCGAGCGTCCCATGCTGCGCGACACCGTGGCACAAGCGATCCGGGCAGCGATCATGGACGGCACCTTCGCACCGGGCGAACGACTCCACGACGAGCAGTTGCAGACGTGGCTCGGCGTCTCGCGCACACCCGTCCGCGACGCCCTCAACGAGCTTCGCAGGACGGGGCTCATCGAGATGGCCGCGAACCGGTACACGCGAGTGACCGCGCCCGACGGCACCGATGCCGTTGAGGCCGTCCACGCTCTCGGAGTCCTCCTCGGCGGCGTGGTCCGACTCGCCGTCCCCCGTCTCGATGCCTCGACGCGGGACGTCATCGCGAACGCCATCGACCGCACCCTCGTGCACCTGAGCCCTGCCGAGGGCTCCGACGTGGACGCGGAACGTCTCAGCATCGCGACGCTGCACCTCTTCAACCACTACGTCGAACACTGCGGCAACCAGCTGCTCATCCGCGTGTGCAACGACTCCCTCGACGGGCTCGCGTACCGGCTGCGCATCGGGCAGCTGAGCACGATCCTCGACTTCCCGACGATGCGCGACGCATATGCGGCGTTGCGCGAGGCGACGCTCACGGGCGATGCCCTGGCCGCGCAACTGGCGACGGAATCACTCCACCAGCTGCCCGGCGCCCGCGAGCGCGTCTGACCGATCGGACGAACGCGGAACGCTCGGCGCCGAACCAGAATGCCGCGTACGCCCTCGAACGCCTTCGAAGCGCGCTAGATGCTGACGCCCACCGTCACCGGCTCAGGTTGCAGGAGCACGCCGAATTCGGAGAGCACCCGCGCCTGGACGAATCGCGCCAGCTGGGCGATCTCCTCGGCGCTCGCTCCCCCGCGGTTCGTGAGCGCGAGCGTGTGCTTCGACGACACCGCGGCCCGGGAACCGGGGATCGCATACCCTCGACGGATGCCGGACCGCTCGATGAGCCACGCCGCCGAGAGCTTCACGAGCCGCTCGGACGGTTGCGCGATCGGCGGGTTCACCACGGCCCCCAGCTCGAAGACGTACTCCGTGTCCACCTCCGGTTCCACCGGCCACCACGGCGCACCGGCGGGGAGCGATCTCGCGACGTGCTCCGAGACGATCGGGTTCGTGAAGAACGAGCCGGCACTCGCGGTGTCGCGATCGGCGGCATCGAGCACCATGCCCTTCGACGCGCGCAACGCCAGGACGGTCGCACGAACCTGGGCGATCGGGACGGCCTCCCCGAGCCCGACTCCGAGCGCGAAGGCCAACTGCTCATAGGCGATCGGCGCACCGGCTCCGCCCACACCGACATCGGTGAGGTCGATCGTCACAGCGAGGACGATCGCCTCGCGCTCCGGCGCCGCACCACCGTGCCGTTTGAGGACGGACGTGCGGTAGCCGAGCTCCAGCTCCGCGGCCGGAACCGTGACGACGTCCCCGGTCGCCTCGTCGAGCAGGTCGACGGACACGAGCGCCGAAACGAGTTCCTGGCCGTACGCGCCGATGTTCTGCACGGGCGCCGCTCCCGTCGATCCGGGGATGCCGGACAACGCTTCGATGCCGGCCCACCCCTGCTCGACGGCATGGGCGACGAGCCCGTCCCACGACTCCCCCGCCTGCACGCGCAGACGAACGGTTCCGGCGGCCGCATCCAACCGTTCGATGCCGCGAGTCGCGACCCGGATGACCGTCGCGTCGATCTCCTCGTCGCCGATCAGCAGATTCGATCCGCCGCCGATGAGCAGCCAATCACCGCCGTCCGCCCACACGCGTCGTGCGACATCGGCGAGGTCGGCCTCCGTCGTGCACTCCACGAAGTGGGTCGCGATGCCGCCGACCTGCAGCGTCGTGTAGTCGCTCAGCCGGACGGACGTCATCGGAGCGAGACCACGACCTGCGCTTTGCCGAGGACGGTCTGGTCGGCGTAGGTGACCGTGAGGTCGACGCGCGCCGTTCCGGCCTCGGTGTCGAGCTTGCCGATCTTCGCACTCACGTGCAGAGTCGCGCCGTCCTGTGCGTCGACGAGGACGGGACGAGTGAAGCGCACCTGGTAGTCGAGGATCTTCGCGGGATCACCGATCCAGTCGACGACCGCCTGCACGGCGAGGCCCATCGTGAGCATCCCGTGGGCGAGCACGCCGGGGAGGCCCACTGCGGTCGCGACGTCGTCGCGGTAGTGGATGGGGTTGAAGTCGCCGGACGCGCCGGCGTAGCGCACGAGCGAGTCTCGGCTCAGCTCGACGGTCCGTTCTGCGACCACGTCGCCTGCGGCGAGCGCCGCGATGTCGAGGCTCATTCGTCTCCCCTGACGACCAGGGTGGAGATCGCGGTCACCACGTGCTGGCCGGTCGCATCGGTCATGTTGGATTCGCACGTCACCATCGAGTGGCCGCCGAGCGATTTGATGCTCGTGACCGTGAGGGTCGCCGTCAGTTCATCGCCGGCGACGATGGGACGGGTGTGGATGAACCGCTGGTCGCCGTGGACGACACGGCTGAAGTCGATGCCGGCGTCCGGCTCGGCGAGGAGCTGCGCGAGCGTCTGCTCCTGCACGACGACCGGGAAGGTCGGCGGCGCGACGACATCCGCGTATCCGGCTGCGCGGGCGGCTTCCGGATCGAGGTTGATGGGGTTGGTCGCGAACACGGCGCGGGAGAACTCGCGCACCTTCTCGCGTCCGACCAGGTAGGGCGGGGCGGATGGGAGGACCCGCCCTTGCAGTTCAGGGTTCACAGACACCCCCCAACCCTACTCTCAGCCCGCGAGGGGTCGCATATGGCGAGTCGGACCGGGTCCGGACTGACCGTTTGCGACCCCTCGCGGGCTTCGACGGGTTACTTCTTGGTGCCGCCGCCGAAGAGGCCGCCGAGCGAGCCGAGGATGTCGCCGAGGCCGCCGCCCGCGGAACCGCCGGAGCCGGACGAGGTGCCGCCACCCGTCAGGCCGCCGAGGAGCCCGCCCAGGACATCGCCGATGCCGCCGCCGCCTGCAGCCGGTTGTCCGGCAGCATCAGACGCTGCCGGTTCCTGCTTCCCCTGGAACTGCTTCGCGAGGAAGCTCATGACCACGGGAGCGAGCATCGGAAGGAGCTTGCCGATGAGATCGCCGCTGATGGGGCTCGATGCCGCCGCCGGCTGCGTGTTGCCGAGCGCCGCGACGACGTCCTGCTTCTTGTCGCCGAACACGTGGTCGACGATCTTCTCACCGTCGGCCGTGTCGACGTCGGCGAGCGAGACGCCGCCGTCGACGAGCGCGGTCCCGTGCTGCTCGACCGCTTTCGCGATCGAATCGGCGCCGCCCTCCTTCGCGTTCGCCTCCAGACCGCCGACGAGCGCGGGCAGAGCCTGCTTGACCGCGGCCTCCGCCGTGCCGGAGTCCACGCCGAGCTGCTTGGCGATGTCGCCGATCGGCAACTGCGCGATGAGATCTTCCAGACTGCTCACAACACCCTCATTCCTGACGGCGCATCGGCGCGCCGCCAATCGCTGCCAGGCTACCGCGCAGTCCCGCCCGCGCACAGACCCCGATTCCGGACGATCCGTGCACCCGATGCGTCGCATCCCGTGGACACGACGTGAACGGGATGCGACGACACGCGCGACGCCATCGACTCCTGCCACCGATCGACTTACGATGTGCGCGTGGTCATTCGTCGGGAACTCCGTCTGCAGGACGGCCGGACGCTGTCGGTCCACGACAGCGCGGGCAGCGGCGAGCGCACAGGCAACAAGGCCTCAGCGACGATCTCGCCCGACCTCGCAGTCGGCCTCGCCATCGACGAACCGACGTGCACGATCGTCTGGTTCCACGGCTCGCCGCAGACCGGCGCGCTGCTCGAGCCACTCCTCGGAGCCGCGGCGGAACGCGGCATCCGGCTCATCTCCTACGGTCGGCCCGACTACGGCGGTTCGACCCCCGTTCCGGATCGGAACGTCGCCTCGGCCGCCGCGGATGTCGAGGAGCTCGCCGATGCGCTCGGCCTCGACCGGTTCGCGGTCCTCGCCGCGTCCGGCGGCGGACCCCACGCGCTCGCCTGCGCTGCACTGCTCCCCGGCAGGGTGACTGCCGCGGCGTGCGTGGCGGGACTCGCGCCGATCGAAGCGGCCGACGACATCGACTGGTTCGCCGGCATGGCGGGCGACGGCCCCTCCTTGCGCGCGGCCCTGGACGGACGCGAAGCGCGCGAACGGTTCGAGGAGACGGCCGAGTTCGACCCGACGAGCTTCAACGCACGAGACTATGCCGTCCTCGACGGCACGTGGGCGTCGCTCGGCGCGGATGTGGGACTCGCCTCGGCGGAGGGGACGGCCGGCATCGTCGACGACGATCTCGCGTTCGTGCGCCCATGGGGCTTCGACGTCGCCGACATCGCCTGCCCGGTCCTGCTCGTCCAGGGCACGGACGATCGCGTCATCCCGCCCGCCCATGCGGAATGGCTGCTCCACCGGATCCCGCGTGCGGAACTCTGGTTGCTGCCCGGCGACGGCCACATCTCCGCGCTCGATCAGTGCCCTGCGGCGATGGACTGGCTGCTCGCGCACACCGGCCCCTGAGCCGCACGCCCGGTCCCTGAGCCTGTCGAAGGGCCGGTCCCTGAGCCTGTCGAAGGGCCCGGTCCCTGAACCTGTCGAAGGGCGGACCTCAGCGAGTCCGAACCGCCTGCAGCACCATCCGGACCGCGATCACGATGAGGAACGCCGCGAACAGCAGGTTGCCGACGAACGGCGGGATCCACGCCGCCACGACGGCCCCGAGCGCGGTCGTCGTGCACGCCGCGACCCCGATGATCGCGGCCGCCCTCAGATCCACATTCTTCCGTCTGGCGTTGCCGATCGTCCCGGAGATCGCGGTCGGAACCATCATCAGGAGCGATGTGCCCTTCGCGACGAGGTCGCTCGAACCGAACAGCACGATGAGCATCGGCACGACGATCACGCCGCCGCCGATGCCGAGGAGCCCGGAGAGCACACCAGTCACGAAGCCGAGTGCGACGAGTCCGATGACCGTGCCGACGCTGATCACGATGCTCGAGTCGCGTGACGGGATCACCAGGAACAGGGTCACGATCACGACGGCGAGGAAGCCGATGAACCCCCACTGCAGCGCGCGTTTCGGCAGGCGTTGCAGGAGGTAGCTGCCGAGTTGGGCGCCGGCGATCGCGCCGATGGCGAGGATGACGGCGGCGAGCCAGTCGACCGTTCCGTGGAGGGCGTAGGAGATGACGCCGACGATCGAGGTCGGGACGATCGCGGCGAGCGAGGTGCCGGCGGCGAGGCGCTGGTCGAAGCCGACGAGGAACACGAGCGCCGGGACGATGAGGATGCCGCCGCCCACGCCGAACAGGCCGGAGAGGAACCCGGCGACGAGTCCGGTGACGATGAGCCAGACGATGCGGACGGTCGGGCTGGGGGTACTGGTCACGGCTCTACCGTATCCCGTCGTCGTCGAAACCCTTCGACAGGCTCAGGGACCGGACCTCCCGGTCACTGAGCAACACCCCGGTCACTGAGCAACACCCCGGTCACTGAGCTTGTCGAAGTGCACCACCCCGACCCCGCCCTTCGACAGGCTCAGGGACCAGGCCTCCCGGTCACTGAGCCGCCACCCGGTCACCGAGCCACATCCGGCCACCGAGCAACACCCCGGTCACTGAGCTTGTCGAAGTGCCCTCAGGGACCGATCGCCCTCAGACGGAAGCGACCCGCGTCGCGCCGGCGGCGATGACCGCCCAGCCGTCCGCGGTGCGTTCGAGCGTGGAGATGGAGCAGTTCTCGAGCGGTTCGATCTCGCGCCCCGCGATCGCCGTGAGCGTGAGCCGGATGAGCGTGCCGTGGCTCACGATCGCCACGTTCGCATCGCCGTACTCAGCCGCGAGCTGCTCGAGCGCGAGCAGTCCGCGCTCGGTCACGGCGTCGGCCGGTTCCATCTCCGGGTAGTCGTGGTCGGGCCAGCTGGCGCGGATGATCTCAGCGTTCGCCCCCTCGGCCTTGCCGTAGTGGCGCTCGATGAAGCCCGGGTACGTGCCGCCCAGCTCGATGCCGAGTTCCGTCGCGATGATGCTCGCCGTCTCACGCGCCCGGCCGAGCGGCGAGCTGACGATCGCGTCCCAGTGACCGGTGAGGAGCGGGGCCGCGGTGAGGGCCTGCTGGCGTCCGACGTCGTTGAGCGGGATGTCGGTCGTGCCCTGGAGCCGACGGGCGAAGTTCCAGTCGGTCTGGCCGTGGCGGATGAGGGCGAAGGTCATGGAGCTGCGCTTTCGGCTTGCCGGACGGGACGTCTTCAGCCTACCCGCGCCCTCTGACGGGCGGCTGTGGGCGACGGCGCGCACCCATCACCCACAGCCCTCGCCGACGCTCAGCCCTGCCGTCCGTTCCAGCGCGGGTTCTTCTTGTTGATGACGAAGACCTTGCCGCGCCGCCTGACGACCTGCGATCCCGGCTTGTTCTTCAACGATTTGAGCGATGCCCTGACCTTCATGTGACGCCTCCGGTTTGTTATTGAGAATCCTTCTCAGTAGCATCGTAAGCCACAACCGACCAGGAAGTCTCCCGTGCACTCAGCCCCGCTCACCGTCACCCTCGTCCTCGGCGCCTGCCCGCCGGAGCGGCGGACCGTCGCGCGTCGCATCGCGAACGACCTCGCCGCGCTCGTCACGATCGAGCGCCCCATCGGCGTCGGCAGCATCGCCACCCTCATCGATGAAGCCGTCGATGCACTCCTCGCACACCCGGTCCCTCCCCGGCGCCTCGTCATCGACTGCGGCGCCACGGTCCAGCCGGTCGACGCGGTCTCTGCCGTGATCACGCGCGCGCCCGACGTGCTCCTCGACGCCGTCGTCACGGTCGTCGACGCGGCGCACATCCTGCTCGACCTCGAGGACGACCGCTACATCGGCCACCCGTCGGCCGACGTCGTCGCCTACACGAGCCGCGCGATGATCACGATGGAGCAGCTCGAGTACGCGGACACGATCGCGGTCGCCGGTCGGCACGGCGTCAGCCACGAGCGCCTCGCCGTCCTGCTCGCGCTCCTCAGCAATCTCAACCCGACCGCCCTCGTGCGACTCGCCGACGCAAGCCGGACCGCTCGGTACACGGATTCACCGTTCGACCTCGACCGCTTCACCGGCTCACCCGGCTGGGTGTCGAAGATCAACGGGGAGCACACGCCCTGGGTCGAGCACCCTCGCGTCACGACGACCCTCTTCGAGAGCGCGAGGCCGATGCATCCCGGCCGACTCTTCGACCTGTTCGACGGACCCATCGAAGCCGGTCGCTTCGGACGGATCGTTCGCACGGCGGGCTTCTGCCAGCTCGCCTCACGCGGATCCGCCATCGGGATGCTGCAACAGGTTGGGACGATGCTCGAACTCGATCCGACGCCCTTCGACGCCTCTCACCCCGAGACGGCGATCGGACAGGAGCTCGTCTTCACGGGGATCGACGTCGACACGGCCGCGCTCCTCGCGGCACTCCACGACTGCGCCCTGACCGATGCTGAACTCCTCGCGGATCCCGTCACCTGGGCCGGGTTCCCGGACGCGTTCACCGTCTGGCTGGAACCGCATCCCACCGACCGAGACTGAACCGATCAGGCCTGAGCCAATCCATCATTCCGTCCCGGAACGGAACTATGCAGCAGTGCGCGCCGCGACGACCTCCGCAGCGATCGCCCGTGCGTCTGCGGCGGTGCGTGCAGTGAGCACCCGGCCGGCGAGCTCCTGCGCCTCGGGCAGCGTGTAACCGGCGATCTCGCGACGCACATCGGCGAGCGCGGCAGCACTCATCGAGAGACTCGTGACGCCGAGACCGACGAGCACGACCGCGAGCAACGGGTCGGCGGCAGCCTCGCCGCAGACGCCGACGCTCTTGCCGGTCGCGGTTCCCGCACGACCCGCCTCACGCACGAGTCGCAGCACGGCCGGGTGCCACGGATCCTGGTAGCCCGCGACTGTTCCCAGCTGGCGGTCGGCGGCGAGCGTGTACTGCGTGAGGTCGTTCGTGCCGATGCTGATGAAGTCGGCATCGTCGAGGATCTGTTCTGCGAGGAGCGCTGCGGACGGCACCTCGACCATCACGCCGGCCACCTGCACACCGAGTTCGCGCGCGAGTGCGGTGAAGTAGGCGCCGTCCTCGGAGTCGGCGACCATGGGCGCCATGACCCACAGCTCGACGCCGGTGCCGGCAGCCGCTTCGACGAGGGCGCGCAGCTGATCGCGCAGGATGTCCTCGTGGGCGCGGAGCGCACGGAGCCCGCGACGACCCAGCGCCGGGTTCTCCTCACCCTCGTCGGTCAGGAAGCTGAGCGGCTTGTCCGCGCCCGCGTCGAGCACTCGGACGACGACCTTCTTGCCTGTGAACGCGGCGAAGAGCGCCCGGTACTGGGCTTCCTGGCTCTCGACCGTCGGTGCCGAGGCAGCGTCGAGGAAGAGGAACTCGGTGCGGAACAGGCCGACGCCCTCCGCGCCCAGCTCGATCGCCGCGGCCGCGTCGTCGGCGGATCCCACGTTCGCGAGCAACGGGACAGCGGTGCCGTCGGCGAGGTGACCCGGCGTGACGGGGGCACTGGCCTCGGCTTCGCGGGCGGCGATGGCGGCACGCGCGGAAGTGATCGCGGCCTCGGTGGGTTCGGTGTCGATCGTTCCCGCCGCGGCGTCGACGATGACGACCGTGCCGTCCGTGAGCGCGAGCACGCCCTCCGCGCCGACGAGCGCCGGAATGCCCTTCGAGCGCGCGAGGATCGCCGTGTGCGAGGTGGGTCCGCCGCCTGAGGTCACGACGGCGAGGACCTTGGAGAGGTCGAGCAGCGCGGTGTCCGCGGGGGCGAGGTCGCGTGCGACGAGGACGAACGGGGTGTCAGAGACCGGCAGCCCGGGGACGGGGACGCCGCGGAGTTTCGCGATGACGCGCTGCGAGACGTCGCCGAGGTCCGTCGCGCGTTCCGCCATGTACCCGCCGAGTGCGGTGAGCATCGACTGGAATTCGGCGAACGCCTCGTGCACCGCGTACTCGCCCGTCGCGCCGGCCGTGATGCGCTCGCGCACACCATCGGCGATCGCCGGATCCTCGGCCATGAGGGCCTGCGATTCGAGGACGTCCTTCGCCTGACCACCCGCGCGCTCGCCCGTCGCTTGCAGCTCAGCGGCCGTTTCGGCGAGTGCTGCGAGCGTCCGCGCGACCTCCTGCTCGACATCGCCGGTGAACGGCGTGTGCTCGGGCGCCGGGAGGGGCTCCGACATGATCAGGACGGGTCCGACAGCCGATGCGCGGCCGACTCCGGCGCCAGTGAGCGTCGTCACAGTGGTTCCTCTCGATGCTGGCGGCAGCCGAAGGCGCGCGCCTGGACGTTCGTCCTCCGAGGCTACCCCGGCTCCCTGGGTGAGCGCGCGGGTGCTGCGGCCTGCTGCGTCTGGGCCTGGTTGCCCCAGCGGCCGGCAGGGAGGCCGCCGACCTAGTCGCTCGACAGGAGGGGAACGGCACGACACGAGGACGAATCCAACGATTCCGTCCTCTCCTCGGGCCGTTCCCCTCATCTCGTGC
This sequence comes from Plantibacter lichenum, assembly GCF_050587525.1. NCBI lineage: Bacteria > Bacillati > Actinomycetota > Actinomycetes > Micrococcales > Microbacteriaceae > Plantibacter > Plantibacter lichenum. The sequence goes on from NZ_JBOBFT010000006.1 coordinate 267,430, forward strand.
GTGGCATCGGCTCGACTGCGGGGAGGCATCAACCGGCCCCTCAGCGGAAACCATCGACAACCGAACGGTTTTCCTTCGCCCTTCCCGGAGACGCCCCGATACTCGATACACAACCGAACACACGTTCGAATGTCGGAGGACATCATCCTTCACAGACACACAGAAAGGAGGGGCAATGGTTCTCAAGTACCAGCATCCGACGTCGAATCCTGACCTCACTGATGGCTGGGGCTCCTGGACCGGAGGCCGGACCCAGGCGCATCGAGGCATGGACTACCAGCCCGGGGCGGGCTCGACGATCGCCGCAGTCGCATCCGGAACAGTGTCCGCGAACGTCTGGAACGGCGCCCTCGGCAACGTCCTCGTGATCGCTCATCCCGACGGCATGTATTCCGGCTACTGCCACATGCGCGAACGCTCCTCACTCCAGCCGGGAACGCAGGTGTCACGCGGCCAGGTCATCGGGTATGTCGGCAACACGGGTTCGGCGACGACGGGGCCGCACCTGCACCTCACTGTCACGTTCACCGCGGACGGCACGTGGAACAACGGCAACATTAACGTCACAACTGACCCGTTCATCTTCATCAACGGTCGTCTGACCGGCGACGATCCCGGCACCACACCCACACCAACATCCAAAGGAGAACAAGACGTGCAGTACTGGAAGTATCAAGCGAACGGCATGGTCGCAGCCGTCGACAACGTCCGCATGGAGTACCGATTCCTCGGTACCTACGAGCTCATGGTCGTCTCGAATCTGGTGAGCGCGGGCATCACACAGGTGTCGACGTTCTCCGAGCCGGCCTGGACCAACACGCTCGGCAAGTTCCGAGAGATCAAGGCGCCACTGCCCGCGACGTCAGGCGCGAAGTCAGCCGTCTGAGCGCCTTCGCGCACGACCCCTGGTCGTGCGCATCGCGGCACTAACAAGTGGCCGTGAAACCTCACAACAGAGAAAGGAGAGGCAATGGTTCTGAAGTATCAACAGCCCTTCGCGCAGACCGATCAGGCAACCGACGGTTGGGGATCCTGGGCAGGCGGTCGCGAACAAGCTCATCGCGGCGTGGATTACCAGCCGGGTGACGGCGCAAGCATCCCAGCTGTGGCAACGGGTTCCGTCTCGTACAACAACTGGAATTCAGCCCTCGGGAACGTGCTCGTCATCGCGCATCCGGATGGCATGTACTCCGGCTACTGCCACATGAAGTTCGCATCACCGCTCGCGGTCGGCGCGGCCGTCACTCGCGGAACGATCGTCGGCACCGTCGGAAACACCGGCACCGCCTCACGAGCATCCCATCTCCACCTGACGATGACCTACACGGCCGACGGAACGTGGAACAACGTCGACATCAGCGTCACCACGGACCCGTATGCCTTCATCAATGCTCGCCTCAACGGCGACGACCCAGGCACCACCAACCCACAACCGAAGGAGGACGACATGGTTCGTCTCGTACGCATTCCCATCAACGGTCAGAACGGCGACGCCGGCTGGCACTGGCTCGTGGTCGACCACGGCAACCACTCGTACTGGAACGTTCCGACGACGGCGATGGTCGAACTGCTCCGCGCGCAGAACATCATCGAGCTCGCCGGCCTTCAGTCCCCGGCAATCATTCAGGGCTACAGGAACATCACTGCAGCGGCATAGGGCGGGCTGCGAGCCACTTCTGCTCGCTCGCACTCTTCACGAAGCCCTCCGGCTTCATTCACACACATAGAAAGGAGGGGCAATGGTTCTCAAGTATCAGTTCCCGTTCCCGATCGAGTGGTATGACACCGACGATAAGTTCGGGAACACGAGCCCGCCCTGGCGCACTCCGTCTTCCCCGCATCGAGGATCCGACTTCAATGGCGGCAGTTCTGGTCAGAGCAAAACGCCCATCCCGGCCATCGCGGCAGGTCGTGTCGTCTTCAGTGGCTGGTACCCGGGACTCGGCTACATGGTCACGCTTTCCCATGCCGACGGCGCATTCTCGGGCTATTGCCACCAGTGGACGGCCTCACCTCTCACCGTCGGCGAGAACGTCCCCCGCGGCGGCATCGTCGGCGGCATCGGCGGCACAGCGGATGGCACGTTCGAATACGCACCGCACCTGCATTTGACGATGGGGTGGGATATCGCTGGCACCCAGGGCGGAGCGAGCCGCTTCGATCCCATCCCATTCATCCAAGCTCGCCTCAACGGCGACGACCCAGGCACCACCAACCCACTACAGGAAGAAGACGACATGTACATCCTCGTTCGCGGACAGGGCACCCCCATGGTGTATCTCAGCAACATGATCATCCGCCGACCGATCGCCACCGAGCCCGAGCTCGCAGGCGTGCAGTGGTGGCTGGGGCAGCGCGGCATCAGTGACACGAGTGTCAAGGTCGTTGACGATGTCGCCGCGTTTGGAGTAGTCGTCAAGCCGTAGGTTGCGTCCAACTCAGATTATGCAGAAATCGCCCCTTCGCCCACACGGAGGGGCGGTTCTGCGCGCGCAGATACGGGCCTAGTCGCGCGGTAGCACTGAAGCACCCCAGAAACGCAAAAACCCCGGCGAACCGGGGGAAAATGTAGCAGGAGCGGGATTCGAACCCGCGACCTCACGATTATGAGTCGTGCGCTCTCACCAACTGAGCTACCCTGCCGCGTACTCCCCGTGAGCGGGCGAGCGCATCGACGGAGAGTAACGAGCCCCGAGTCAGGTTTGAACTGACGACCCCTTCCTTACCATGGAAGTGCTCTACCACTGAGCTATCGGGGCGCTGCCGTCGCACTGTCGCGCGAATGGCACCAGTAGAGAATAGCATCCCCGAGAGGCGCCCGCGCACACGCTCGTCACCGAAGGTGTACGACGCCAATCAGCGGCCCGCGTACTCGTTCGCCGCGTCCGCCACCTTGTGCAGGTAGCTGTCCGCACCGTTGTACGACCGGATGGCGTTCACCCAGTTCCCCTCGTCCTGCAACTGCCCACCGGCATCGCACAGGTATCCGGCCGTGCTGAGCGCTGCATCGTCGAGGTTCTGCGGATCCGCGATGCCGTCCCCGTTGCCGTCGACGCCCCAGATCTTCCACGACGACGGGATGAACTGCATCGGCCCGACCGCACGATCCCAGCGGGCGTCGCCGTCGAGTTTGCCGCCGTCTGTGTCGGCGATGGCGTCGAACGCCTGGCCGGTGAGGGCGGGGCCGATGATCGGCGGGACCGTCACGCCTGCGTCGTTGATCGCACCGCCGTCGATGGTCCCGTGCACCGATTCGACCCGCCCGATCGCCGCGATCGTGTTCCAGCCGATGCCGCACTCGGGACGCGACTCGGCGATCGCGAGCGACGCTCCAGCATAGGAACGCAGGGCGCGGAGGGGGATGCCGGTACGGGCGGCGGTCTGCTGCGCCCACGTCGAGTCCACACGATCCGCGATGCCCGCGGGCGGCCCACCCGGACGGGGCACGGCTGCGAGACCCGGCCCGTCCGGCGCTGCATGCGGGGCGAGTTGCACGGTCGCTTCAGCCGGATGCGTGCGTTCCAGGAACGCCGGTACAGCGAGCAGCACACCCACGACCACCGCGATCGCGACGACGCACACGATGCCGCCGATGATGAGCCAACGCTTGCCGTGCAGGGCGCCTCGCGCGGGACCGCGGGAGGACTTGGGGCGTGAGCGGGCGGTGCGGGGCCAGCGGCGCACGCGGGGCGAACGGCGTGGGCGGGATGCACGATGCGGCTTGGGAGCGGCCGATGCGGGGCGTCGCTTCGCGGAGACCGTCCGGCCCTTCGCTGCCGCGGCGGCGCTGCGCTTCGTCGTGTCCGCTGCACGTTTGGCGGCGACGGGACGCTTCCGGGACGGAGAAGCCGAAGCGGAAGCGGAACCCGATCGCGACCCGGATGCCGCGGTGGACTTCCGGCGTCCAGGGGTGCCTGCCGCCGTCCGATTCGCCACGACCCAACCGTACCCGCGGCATCGGACGTCGCCCTCGTCGTCACGCGCTCCGCGGCCAGGGCGCGGTGCCGAGCGCGGGTCTGTGCCGCGAGCGCGAGGCGGGTCCGGGGCGC